>NZ_KV817428.1:0-41713 GCF_001814695.1 Streptococcus sp. HMSC066E07 | reverse complement strand
AATAAATGTTGCACTTATTCTTGCAATTTATCTTTTAAAATACGCTTTTCTGTAATATTTTCTGTTATAATAGAGAATGGACAAAAGGAGAAGAGATGTTTATTATTGATTTTATCTTGCATATTGATGCACACATTTATAATATTGCTCATGCTGTAGGTGGCTGGACATATTTGATTTTGTTTTTGGTAATTTTTATTGAGACAGCTGCGGTAGTATTTCCATTCCTGCCGGGAGACAGCTTACTTTTTGCTGCAGGCGCTCTATCAGCTAATCCAGCAATGCATTTTAATGTTCTACTTTTTATGCTTCTATTTTTTGCGGGAGCTTTTGTTGGCGATACCTGTAATTTCTTCATTGGCAGAACCTTGGGTTATCGTTTTGTACATTATAAATTTTTCAGTAAATTGATAAAAGAAGAAAATATCAAAGAAGCAGAAGTGTATTTTGAAAAACATGGTTCTACTTCTATTATTTTAGGACGCTATATTCCCATTATTCGTACCTTTGTACCATTTGTAGCAGGCATTAGCCAATTCCCAGTTCAGTCTTTTCTGAAACGAGCTTTTATCGCAGCTTTGTCTTGGTCTTTGATTGCGACAGGGGCAGGCTATCTTTTTGGGAATATCCCCTTTGTGAAAACTCATTTTTCAGCGATTATTTTGGGAATTGTCATTGTCACCTTGCTCCCAACTGTGATAAGTGTGGTTCGAAGTGCAATGATTAAAAAGCGAAACAATCAAATGAAGAGATAAGAAAACTCTGAGATAATTTGAAAATCTCAGAGTTTTTATGTTATTTTGAAGCAATCATTTTCACACCGCCCATGTATGGACGAAGTACTTCTGGAATAGTGACGGAGCCGTCTTCATTTTGATAATTTTCAAGAATAGCTGCAACGGTACGACCAACTGCAAGACCGGAACCATTCAAAGTGTGTAGGAGTTTTACCTTGCCATCTGCTTCGTCACGGTAACGGATTTGGGCACGACGAGCTTGGAAATCTTCGGTATTGGAACAGCTAGAAATTTCACGGTAGGTATTCTGTGCTGGAATCCAGACTTCCAAGTCGTAGGTCTTCGCTGCAGAGAAGCCCATATCCCCTGTCGAAAGTGCAACAACGCGGTAAGGAAGATTTAATTTCTGAAGGATATTTTCGGCGTTAGCGGTCATTTTTTCTAATTCTTCATAAGAATGCTCTGGTTTGGCAAATTTGACCATTTCCACTTTGTGGAATTGATGCAAACGAATCAAACCACGGGTGTCACGACCGGCAGAACCAGCTTCAGAACGGAAAGACGGACTCATGGCTGTGAAGTAGATTGGCAAGTCTTTTCCGTCTAAAATTTCCCCACGGTAGTAGTTTGTCAAAGGAACTTCAGCAGTTGGAATGAGAACGTAATTTGTATCGCTCAATTCAAACGTATCTTCTTTGAATTTTGGATATTGACCAGTCCCAAACATAGAATCGTGATTAACCATGTAAGGAGGAATGACTTCTGTGTAGCCCTCTTTTTGATGCTCGTCTAACATGAAATTATAAATAGCGCGTTCTAGACGAGCTCCTAATCCTTTGTAAAAGAGGAAGCGAGCGCCGGTTACTTTTGCCCCGCGTTCCCAGTCGAGAATATCAAGATTTTCACCAAGATCCCAGTGAGCTTTTACATCAAAGTCAAACACACGTGGCGTCCCCCAACGGCGAACTTCTACATTATCGTCTTCGTCAGCACCTACCGGCACACTATCGTGAGGAATATTTGGCAAAGTCGTTGTAAACTCGGTTAATGTAGCGTCAATTTCTGCTAACTCTGCGTCTAATGCTTTAACTTCAGCAGATAATGTTTGCATGGCAGCAATTTTATCATCAGCATTGTCTTTATTACGTTTCGCTTGGGCAATTTCTGCTGAAACCGTGTTACGCTCTGCTTTTAAATTTTCAACCTTGACCAAGAGTTCACGGCGTTTGCTATCAAACTCTTTCATTTTATCAAGTGTTGCAGCGTCAACGCCACGAGTAGCTAATTTTTTTGCGATGATATCAAAATCTGTGCGAATGCGTTTAATATCTAACATCAGAACCTCCTGAAATAAAAATACACCTATGAAAGTGTTGGAGTGGCAGAGCCACGGTCCCATCCAACTTCACATAAGTGCACTTGATTGTTTATGAAATTAATATCACGGTAGAATTTCAAGCTAGCTCCCTATCTGCTCACAGCTGCCGCAGACTTTCTGAAAGAGATACTAGATTTACTTATCCGTTTCCTATGATTATACAAGAATTCTTATTTTTTTGCAAATAGATTTTTAAAAAATTGACCAATTGTTTGAATCAGTGTCGGTAATTTAATAACCTTTTCATTGCCGATATGATTTCGAGCATGTTTCAAAATAGTTCCAGCATCTTTTGAAGCGAAAAGGAATTTTCCTTTATTGGTAAAGACTTCAAAATGACGACTAATTCGTTTGCCAGACACATTGGCACCGATTTGATGGATAGTATCCCAAGGGATTTGAATATAGTCTTCGACATTGGCATCTGCATAAAATTCGAGCGCTTTATCTCCAACTAAGAATTTTCCAACTTTCCCTCCAATTCCCAGATAAGAAGTTCCTGTTGTTTGAAAATCAATTTTTGTATTTTGTGACTGTGCCATGTTCAATCCTCGTTTATCTATTATCCTCCCTATTATAGCACATTTATTGTCAATAAAAAAGAAGGCCGAAACCTTCTTTTTGTTATTTACATGATTCCGAAGAAGCGTGCCACAATACCAACGATGAAGAGACCGATGATAATTGTGATTGGAGAAACTTTCTTCTTAAGCAACCACATACATAGGAATGTAAGAAGAAGCCCCATCAAGCCAGGAATTAAAGCATCTAACTGTCCTTGAAGTGTTTGAGCTTGTATTTTATCAAGTCCAAGACCACTATTTACTTGACCAAGGATATCATGTAATTGTTGACCAGTAACATTTCCTTTAGGGAATTCAATGTAAGCACCTTTAGACAAAGTCTTAGAAGGAAGTCCTACCGTAAAGGCAATATTTACCCAACGTTCAACAAGAACGGCGATGATGAACATACCAAGGATTGAAGCTCCTTTGGTGATGTCTTGAAGGATACCACCTGACATGTCTTTTGTAATTTCAGAACCAGCTTTGTAGCCAAGTTCTTGAGTGTACCATAAGAAGGCCATACGGATAAGATTCCAAAGTACGAAGAAGAGGATTGGCCCCATCACGTTACCTGCCATAGCAAGTGAGGCACCAAGAGCACCGAGGATAGGACGAACGGTAAACCAGAAGACTGGGTCACCGATACCAGCAAGAGGTCCCATCATACCGATTTTAACCCCTTGGATAGCAGTGTTGTCAATTTCAGCCCCGTTAGCCTTTTCTTCTTCAAGGGCGAGTGTCACACCAATGATAGGAGCAGCTACGTATGGGTGAGTATTAAAGAATTCCAAGTGACGTTCAAGAGCCGCAGCACGGTCTTCTTTAGAAGTGTAAAGTTTTTTGATAGCTGGGATAAGTGCGTACGCCCAACCTAAGTTTTGCATCCGTTCATAGTTCCAAGAACCTTGCAAGAAAGTTGAACGCCACCAAACTTTTTGACGATCTGATTTTGATAATTGAATTTTTTCTGTCATGGTATTAGTAGCTCCTTTCTTAGTAGTCTTCTAAAATATCACCAATTGGGTCATTTGATGTAGCAGAACCGCCGCCACCATTTCCGCCTTTTTTAGAAAGGTTGATGTAAATCAAGGCAATTGCGACACCAATAGTACCCATAGCAATAAGAGTAAGGTTTGATAAAGCTGCAAGTGCAAAACCGATAGCAAAGAATGGCCATACTTCGCGAGTTGCCATCATGTTGATAACCATCGCGTAACCAACGGCAACGACCATACCACCACCGACAGCCATACCACCTGACAACCAAGCAGGCATAGCATTCAAGACACCTTGAACGACTGATGTTGGAACTGCAAGAAGAAGAGCAGCAGGAATAGCAATACGAAGACCTTGAAGAAGAAGTGCAACTAAGTGAGTACGTTCTACAGCACCGATGTTACCTTCTTTAGCAGCAGCATCAGCACCGTGAACAAGACCTACTGAAATTGTACGAACAATCATTGTAAGGAAGAGACCTGCAACTGCAAGAGGGATAGCAGTTGTATAAGCGAAACTGATACCTTTATCAGTGAAGTCGCCACCTTGTACCATGATGATTGCAGATGCTACAGAAGCAAGTGCAGCATCAGGAGCAACGGCAGCACCAATGTTTGCCCAACCAAGAGCAATCATTTGAAGTGTACCACCAAGGATGACACCTGCTTCCAAGTGTCCTGTTACTAGACCGATAAGGGTACAAGCAACAAGTGGTTGGTGGAATTGAAATTGGTCCAAGATTCCTTCGAGTCCAGCAAGAAAGGCAACGAAGACCACTAAAATCATAGAAATAATTGACATATTCTAAATCCTTTCCATTATTGAACGTTGGCTTTTTTAATTAAGTCAAACAAATCTTTTTTGGAGTCATTTGGCACTTTACGTACGTCAAATTCCACTCCGAGGTCACGCAATTTTTCAAAGGTTGCAACATCATCTTTGTCCATTGACAAAACGTTATTGACCATTGTTTTACCAGTTGAGTGAGCCATTGAGCCAACATTAAGTGTTTTGATTTCAACACCGCCTTCAACAGCACGGAGTGCATCTTGAGGAGTTTCAAAAAGAATCAGTGCATGTGTGTTACCAAAACGAGGGTCTTTTGCTACCGCAATCAATTTGTCAATTGGGACAACATTTGCTTTGACATTACCAGGAGCAGCTTGTTTGATCAACTCTTTACGAAGTTTATCAGCTGATACGGAGTCAGAAGCAACGATGATACGGTCTGCTTTAGAATCTGGTGTCCAAGCAGTTGCAACTTGACCGTGGAGAAGACGTGTATCAATACGAGCAAGATTGATTTTCAACTTGCCATCGCCGATAACGGTTCCTTCTGGAATAGCAGCTTGAGCAGTTGGTGCAGCTGGTGCACTTGTTACCTCAGCTACAGGATTTAGTTCTTCAGGAAGAGCTTTCACTCCATCCTTTGCTTCTTTGATGATGTTTGCGACAACAGCGTCAACGCCAGCATTGGCATCCATCATTCGTTCAGTATAAGCTTGAATCAACATTGGCAGATTCAAACCTGTAATGATCGCGAACTTACGGTCAGGATTTTCACCCATTACGCGGCTAGCTTGGTTAAATGGAGAACCACTCCACAGGTCAGCCAAAACTAGAACTTCATCGTTCGCGTCAAAAGCAGCCACAGCATCATTGAACTTAGCATACAAATCATCAGGACCTTCGTTTGGCATAAAAGTTACAACTTGAACTTTTTCTTGCTCACCAAAAATCATAGAACCTGATTGATGAATACCAGCAGCAAATTCACCATGGCTTGCAATAATGATTCCGATACTCATTATTGTCTTTCCTCCTTATAAAATGTTTGACTTAAGTTTAAGAAAAATTTAAGACTACTTAAGTATAAAACGTTTTCATGAAAAATGCAATAGTTTGAGCTAAAAAAATCAAAATCTTTCATATTTTTGACAGATTGTAAACGGACAAAACTAGCCATTTAAACAATATATTAACCTTGAAAATCGATTGGAAAAATAATGAAAATTTTGAAAAAATAATTCTATCTACACGAATTATTAAATAAGAAAAAGGAAAATCAATAAAAAATCTAGGAACATTTTAAATTTAAAAAACAAAATTTATAATATTCAATTTATAGCATAAATAAACTGATAGAAAATAATTGAAAATCAATAGCTGATGAGATCGCCCCATGATTGCTAGTGCACAATCAGTCGCAGAAAAATGAAATCTGGGAAGATGACGTGTAAATATTAAAAAGTCGGGCAGAAGACCTGTCCAACTCTAAGCATTGTTATAAAAATAGTTTCAATAATTGATGAGCCACTCCATCTTGATCATTGGTCAGTGGTAGTTGTTCATCTGCATAGGGAAGAAGTGTTTGACTAGCGTTTTTCATAGCATAGCCTGTACCGGCAAATGCTAACATCTCTGTATCATTGTGCTCGTCTCCGAAAGCAATTAAATCTTTTCGATCTACGTTCAGAATATCTAATAAATATTTTAAAGCAAAGGCTTTGTTTACACCCTTTGGAGTGCATTCAAGGATATTTAGCGGTCCTCCCCAAGTATTGATAGATAATTGTTGTTGATAAAATTGATTCAATTCATCCGCCAAAGCATATTTATCATTGGTATGCGTTTGCAAAAGGATACAGTTGGGATTTTTGGTAACCAATTCTGGATTAAATTGATTTTCAGGTTGAAAAGATTCTACACCAAATAATTTCGGGTCGGCAATCGTTTCATTGGGGGCTGTGATATAAAATTTCTTCCGATATTCTCCAGCAATGAAGTCTGCTTCAATCTCTTCCTTCCTTTTGACAATGTCTAATAGATATTCTTTATCTAAGGTGATACATCTTTCCTGTTGCCACTTTTTCTCCGGGATATGGGTCAAAGAGCCATTAAAGTTGATCATTGGAGTGTGCAGTTCCAATTCTTTATAAAATTCCCGAGCCATTCGATAAGGGCGTCCGGTTGTGATGACAACATGATGTCCTTTTTTAGAAATTTTTTTAATGGTTTCTTTTGTAAATTCAGATAGTTTGCTGTCAGAATTGAGCAAGGTTCCGTCTAAATCTACTGCAATTACTTTTTTTGTCATAGTCTACTCTTTCATTTGTGCTATTTTCTATTATAGCAGATTTTAAGATGAAAGTGCAGAATTTGTGATATAATGTTTTCTTATATAACGAAGGAGGAAATCGAGTATGCGTAAAACAATTATCATTCATATTTTCTTTGCGATTATTTCTGCTATCGTTTATGCTGAAGGAATTTTGACAAAAGGTCCAGATTTGATTTGGAATATGTTTCTAGCTTTGGTTGCCTATGATGCGGCTTTTCTAGCCATTCAGTTTAAAAAGAAATGGTTTTTCTTACCTGTAGCAATTCTTTGGCTAGTGTTTTATCCCAATACGTTCTATATGATTACGGACTTGGTACACATGCACTGGGTGAGTGACACCTTGTGGAACCGAGAAAGTCTACATCTTTTTATGGCCTTTGTTCCAAGTATTTTCTTCGGGGTTCTATGCGGAATAGAGAGCTGGAATTTGATTTCGGGCTATTTGAAGCTCAAATGGTGGCTGGAATATTTGGCTATTGGAGCCGTCTCATTTTTATCGAGTCTCGCAATTTACATTGGTCGCTATGATCGGCTCAATTCTTGGGATCTAGTCAGCCATCCTACGTTAGTCTTTGAGCGGTTGGCAGCTGCTTTGCAGAGGGAGCGCCTGTTATTCATTTTAGGGTTTACCTTGATTCAAATCATGTCCTTGGTCTTTTTGACCAAAAATCAGTCTAAATAAAGATTTTATGTATAAAACATTGAATTAATTTGTTTATTTTTAAAACTTATGTTGAAATCATGAATATTTTGTGGTATCATATCTATTATCGTTCGTAAATTTTAAGGAGATTTTTAAAAATGGATAAGTTTTTTAAACTAAAAGAAAACGGTACGACTGTTCGTACAGAAGTTCTTGCTGGTTTAACCACTTTCTTTGCAATGAGTTATATCCTCTTTGTCAACCCTGAAATGCTCAGTCAAACAGGCATGCCAGCACAAGGTGTTTTCTTAGCGACTATCATTGGGACTGTTGCAGGGACGCTGATGATGGCTTTATATGCCAACATTCCTTACGCTCAGGCGCCTGGTATGGGACTGAATGCTTTCTTTACTTATACCGTTGTTTTTGCGCTTGGTTATACTTGGCAAGAAGCACTGGCGATGGTTTTTCTTTGTGGGATTATTAGTATTATTGTCACGCTGACTAGGGTTCGTACAATTATTATTCACGCAATTCCAGAGAGTTTAAAATATGCGATTTCTGGTGGGATTGGAATTTTTCTAGCTTATATCGGAGTGAAAAAAGCGGGACTTTTGAAATTTTCAATCGATCCAGGAACCTATACTGTTGCAGGAAAAGGTGCTGATAAGGCACAAGCAGCTATTACAGCCAATGGAATGGCAACACCGGGCTTGGTAGATTTTAACAACCCAGCTGTTCTTGTAGCTTTGTTTGGAATTTTCATCACCATTTTCTTTGTCTTGAAACGTGTGCGCGGAGGTATTGTGTTATCTATTGCGGCAACCACAATCGTAGCCATTTTGGTGGGAGTTGTAGATCTTTCAAAAATCAATTTTGCTTCCAATAATATCGGTGCTGCTGTTCAGGATTTAGGAAAGATTTTTGGTGCAGCTTTAGGTAAAGATGGTTTGTTAGCTTTATTTGCAAAACCTTCTCGCATTCCAGAAGTGCTTCTAGCCATTTTGGCCTTTTCATTAACAGATATTTTTGATAATATTGGAACTTTGATTAGTACTGGTCGTAAAGCAGGTATCTTTAATATTGCAGATGAAGAAGCTGCTAAAGATTCGTCTGGGCTTCAGACTAAAATGGACAAGGCGCTGTTTTCAGACATGGTTGGGACAACGATTGGTGCGATTGCAGGAACTTCAAATGTCACGACTTATGTAGAAAGTGCAGCTGGGATTGAAGCCGGTGGTCGTACAGGTTTAACAGCACTTGTCGTTGCGGCTTTGTTTGCTATTTCAAGTTTCTTTAGTCCACTTCTTGCTATTGTCCCAACAGTAGCAGTAGCTCCTATTCTTATCATTGTCGGAATTATGATGCTTTCCAGTATGAAAGATATCGAATGGGACGATTTATCAGAAGCAGTACCAGCCTTCTTTACATCCGTTTTCATGGGCTTTACTTACAGTATTACTCATGGTATTGCTGCAGGATTCATCATGTATGCATTTGTGAAAATCATCAAAGGTGAAGCCAAGGAAGTTCACCCAATTATCTGGGTATTGGATGCTTTGTTTATCTTAAACTTTATCAGTCTAGCTTTAGCTTAATGATTGAAAAATTGCTAGTTCTTTGGAGCTAGCTTTTCTTTTGTTAAATTTCAGCAGAAAATGAAAACTTCTGGTATAATAAAAGAATGTTTAGCCATAATGAAGATGAGTTGATGGCGTGGGGCGAGAAATTAGGCGCTTTACTCCGAAAACAAGATGTGTTGATTTTAACGGGTGACTTGGGTGCTGGGAAAACAACGTTCACCAAAGGGTTAGCACGTGGACTGGGTATCAAACAAATGATCAAAAGTCCGACCTATACTATTGTACGAGAATATGACGGACGCCTACCGCTTTATCATTTGGATGCTTATCGCATTGGAGAAGATCCAGATTCTATTGATTTAGACGATTTTCTCTTTGGAGATGGAGTGACGGTTATTGAATGGGGCGAATTGTTGGGAGATAGTTTGCCAAGTGACTATCTCAAATTGACAATTTTAAGAAAAAGTGATGGTCGAGAATTGGTCTTTGATGCAAAAGGACATCGAGCTGAGAAACTGCTTGAGGAATTTGTCAATGACTGAGTTAGAGCTAGTTATAAGAGAAGCAGAACCTCAAGACGCCAAATCTTTAATTGATTTTCTTAATCAAGTTGGAAAAGAATCAGATTACATGACATTAGATGCTGCAGGGATTTTGATGACAGAAGAGCAGATGAGCTCTTTCATTCAACATCAAACTGCGTCAGATAACCAGATTTATCTAATTGCACTATTAGATAATGAAGTTGCTGGTCTTGTAAGCATTACAGCTGATTTTCATGAGCGGATTCGACATATTGGACAGGTCTTTATCGTGGTTAAAAGAGCATTTTGGAATCAAGGCTTAGGGAAATTTCTTCTAGAAGAAGCGATAGACTGGGCAGAGAATTCTGGAGTGATTCGACGATTAGAATTGACTGTACAAGCAAGAAATGAACGTGCTGTTCATTTGTATCAGGCGTTTGGGTTTGAGATTGAGGGCATTCAAAAAAGAGGAGCCTATCTTGCAGAAGGGAAATTTCTTGATGTTTATCTAATGGGAAAACTGATAGATTAGAATAATATGTTAAAAAAAATTATCTTAATGTTTTTAAGCTTGTGTCTTGTAACGGTTGCAGGACTAGGCGTTTATGGATTTACGATTTATAACCAATCAACGGATGTATTGTCTAAAACTTACAAGAGCTTTGGGAAAGATACAGATGTTATTGCAGCTACCAAACCGCTTACCTTGCTCTTAATGGGGGTGGATACGGGTAGTGGTTCACGCTCAGATCGGTGGGCTGGAAATAGTGACTCCATGATTCTCATGACGGTCAATCCTAAAACAAAAAAGACTACGATGATGAGTTTGGAGCGGGATATTCTCACCAATATAAAAAATGGCGACGAAACCATGCAAGCAAAGCTTAATGCGGCTTATGCAAATGGTGGAGCTGAGCTAGCTATTTCCACAGTGCAAAAGATGATGAATATTCACATTGACCGCTATGTGCTTATCAATATGAAAGGTCTGGTACAATTGGTTGATGCTGTTGGCGGTATCACGGTCAATAACACACTTGGTTTCCCTATTTCGATTGAAGAAAATGAACCAGAATACAAAGCAGTTGTTGAACCAGGTAAGCAACACATCAACGGAGATCAGGCGTTGGTTTATTCTCGCATGCGTTATCAAGATCCAGAAGGGGATTATGGCCGTCAAAAGCGTCAACGAGAAGTCATTCAAAAAGTAGTCCAAAAAGTGCTGAGTTTAAATAGTGTCAGCCATTATCAGGCTATTTTAAAAGCTGTTAGTAACAATATGCAGACCAATGTAGAGTTGTCTTCTGGCAGTATTCCGCAATTATTAGGTTACCAAGATGCTTTTAAAAATATTGAAAGTAAGCAATTGAAAGGTGAGGGTGCCACTTTACCAGACGGTGGATCTTACCAAATCGTAACTTCGGAGCATATGTTGGAAATGCAAAATGTTCTGAGAAAATCGCTTGGCTTGGACGAAGTGACTGAATTGGAAACCAATGCGGTTTTATATGAAGAATTGTATGGCAGTGCCGCTCCTAGTTCCAGTCAGTCAGGAAGTGGCACAACAACTGGTGTTGCTGATTCTTCTGCGTATTCCAGCAATCCTTATGGAACAGACCAAAATGGACAGTATTACGGTCAATACGGACAATGACATAATAAAAAAGAATTTAGCGTGTGTCTAAATTCTTTTTTATTTCTTAGTTGATGTCAGCCTTCCAGATATCTTGAATTTGTTGAAGTCGAGCAGTAGCGTCTTGCTCAAAAAGTTTGAATTGGTAAGTTAAATCCTGTGAAATTGTTTGGAGATTGTCTTTTTGCTCTTGAACGACTTGGAGATTTCGTTGAATGTTTTGGAGATTGTCTTGAATCCTGTCCATTAGCTCATAATTTTCAACAGCCTCGTTCATGAGTTTTTCTCTATTTTTAACAAGGAAAAAGCTGGCTGCAGCTGCACTGGTGAATAACAATAGATTACTAAGTTTCATGGTTTCTCCTTATGCTTTTGAAATTTTTTCGGCTAATTCTGCAAGAGCAGGGAAGTTTGGTTCGTGCGCCACGAAAGTCAGTTTTAAATCATCATTTTCTGTATAGCGTGGTGCTAAATGGACATGTGTATGGAAGACAGATTGACCGGCAATTTCTTCGTTGTTATTGATGATATTCATTCCCTTTGCACCAGTCGCCTTCATCACTTTACGAGCAATATCTGGAATGCGTACAAAGAGTTGACTGGCAGCTTCACCGTCCATTTCAAGCATGTTGCGGAAATGTTTTTTAGGGACAATCAAGGTATGTCCAGGAGTAACTTGTGAGATGTCTAAAAATGCTAGAATTTCATCGTCTTCATATACTTTAGAAGCTGGAATTTCTCCTGCAATAATCTTACAAAAAATGCAATCTGCCATCAAATTTACCTCTACTTTGCTAGATTTTGTTATAATATAAGAACATTATACCAGAATTTGGAGAAAATATGTTAGAAATAAAAGGGCTTACAGGGGGCTATGTGAATATCCCTGTTTTAAAAGACATCAGTTTCACAGTAGGAAATGGGAAATTGGTGGGGTTGATTGGTTTGAATGGTGCGGGTAAATCCACTACAATCAATGAAATTATCGGACTTTTAACTCCTTATAAAGGTGAAATTTTAATTGACGGTGCCAAACTGCAAGATAGTCCTACGGCTTATCGTAAGAAAATTGGTTTTATTCCGGAAACACCTAGTTTGTATGAGGAATTAACGCTGCGCGAGCATATTGAAACGGTTGCTATGGCTTATGATGTGGAGCAAAAGGTGGCTTTTGCGCGCGTGGAGAAATTATTGACCATGTTTCGCTTGAAAGAAAAATTGGATTGGTTTCCGGTGCATTTTTCTAAAGGAATGAAGCAAAAAGTCATGATTATCTGTGCATTTGTGGTTGACCCCAGCCTTTTTATCGTTGATGAACCATTTTTAGGACTTGATCCAGTTGCCATTGCTGACTTGATAGAGCTTTTGGAGGATGAAAAGGCAAAAGGCAAGTCAATTCTTATGAGTACGCATGTGCTGGATTCGGCAGAAAAGATGTGTGATTCATTCGTGATATTGCATAAGGGAGAAATCCGAGCTAAAGGCAATTTAGCAGAATTACAAGCAGAATTTGCCATGCCAGAAGCTAGTCTCAATGACATTTATCTAGCTTTGACAGAAGAGGCGAGCCTATGAGAAATCTGTTTCAAAAGCGCAGGCAAGTATTTCGCAATCAATGTTTGAAGTATTCACGCTATGTTTTTAATGACCATTTTGTCCTCTTTTTATTGGTCTTTATTGGCTTTTTAGCTGTTCAATACAGTCAACTGTTACGAAATTTTCCTAAAAATCACCTGCCAATCATTCTTGCTTTAGTGGTTCTTTTGTTCTTATTATTGCCTTTGGGACGAATCGCGACTTATATGGAAAAACCAGATAGTTTATTTTTGTTAGTCAAAGAGGAGGAATTAAAAAGCTACTTACAAGAACAAACGCGTTTATCTTATCGATTATGGGCCTTGCTTCAAACGGCTGTTCTATTGCTAGCTGCGCCACTTTTTCTTGCTTTAGGTCTGCCATTTTTGGGATGGCTTATTCTTGTATTTCTTATGTTGCTAGCAAAATGGTTCGTATTTTTGCAGAAAAGTCAAAAATTTTACCAAGGTGCAGGGGTGAATTGGGGCTATCTCATTGCTTACGAAGAAAGACGAAAACAGACGATTCTGCGTTTCTTTGCTCTCTTTACCAATGTTAAGGGAATTTCCAATAGCGTAAAACGCCGAGCATATCTTGATGGTTTGACGAATATTCTACCAAAAAGACAGTCAACTACTTGGCAAAATATGTATTTGCGTTCTTATTTGCGCAATGGTGATTTTCTTGCCTTGACTATACGGTTGCTGTTTCTGTCTCTTTTGGGAATTGGTTTTATCAGTCAATCGTGGATTGCTGCCATATTTGTGGCATTGTTAAATTATCTCCTGCTATTTCAGTTGACAGCCTTGTACCATGCCTTTGATTACCAATATTTGACGTTCTTATTCCCTTTAGAAATCAACTCAAAGTTAAAAGGAGTGAAACAAGTGATTGTTCTTATTGGCTACAGCGTGCTTTTTGTGGAAACAATGATGGCTTTGCTGTTTTTCCAAGATAGAGTAGCTTTGCTTTTTATGATAGGAATCACATTGCTACTCTATGTCATTTATTTACCATTCAAATTAAGAAGTTTGGTTGACTAAAGGAAGTAAAATTAGTAAAATAGATAGGAAACTTTTTACGGAGGGGAACAATGGACTTGGTTGATAATGAGCTAACTCTGACACCAATTGCAGGTAAAAGTGGGAAAGCCTACATGGGCACCTATCCAGATGGGGCGCGCGTTTTCGTCAAGATGAACACGACCCCAATCTTAGTAGGTTTGGCTAGAGAACAAATCGCACCGCAATTATTGTGGAGTCGTCGCATGGCAGACGGCAATGTCATGAGTGCACAGGAATGGCTATCAGGAAAAATTTTGACGCCGACTGAAATGGACAAAAAACAAATTGTAAATATTTTGACACGGCTGCATCGTTCACGTCCTTTGATGACACAGTTGCGTCGGTTGGGTTATTCCTTGGAGACGCCAGCAGATTTATTGGAATCTTGGTTAGAACACGCACCATTGGCAATTGGAAATAATCATTACTTACGGTCGGTTTTAAATGATATGCGTAGTCATTTACCACAATTTCGCGAGGATCATGCAACGATTGTGCATGGCGATGTGCGTCATAGTAACTGGATTGAAACAGATAGTGGATTGGTGTATTTAGTAGATTGGGATTCTGTTCGATTGACAGATCGTATGTTTGATGTGGCTCATATATTAAGCCATTATATTCCAGAGGTGCGTTGGAAAGAATGGTTGACCTACTATGGCTATCGCTATAATGAAACGGTATTGAAGAAATTATACTGGTATGGTCAGTATGCTTACCTATGTCAGATTGCGAAGTATTATGAAAATGCAGACTTGGAAAATGTGAATCGGGAGATTTATGCCTTGCGCAACTTCCGCTCAAAATACGGAAGAAAGGTGTCATGAGAGTTAGAAATCGCAAAGGCGCAACGGAATTACTAGAAGCAAACCCGCAATATGTGATTTTAAATCCTGCTGAAGCAAAGGGCAAGTGGCATGAGATTTTTGGGAATAAGCACCCTATTCATATTGAAGTGGGAAGTGGGAAAGGTGCGTTTGTTTCAGAAATGGCAAAAGCTCATCCAGAAATTAACTATATCGGAATTGATATTCAAAAATCTGTTTTGAGTTACTCCTTGGATAAGGTTTTAGTAGCTGATGTTCCCAATATCAAGCTCCTTTGGGTAGATGGTTCTGATTTGACCAACTACTTTGAAAATGGAGAGATTGATCGTTTGTATCTGAATTTTTCTGATCCTTGGCCCAAGAAACGCCATGAAAAACGGCGCTTGACCTACAAATCTTTTCTCGATACCTTTAAGCAAATTTTACCAGAACATGGAGAGATTCATTTCAAAACAGATAATCGTGGCCTCTTTGAATATAGCTTGGTGAGCTTTTCTCAATACGGCATGAAACTAAATGGCGTTTGGTTGGATTTGCATGCGAGCGACTTTGAGAATAATGTGATGACGGAATATGAGCAAAAATTTGCCAACAAAGGTCAAGTCATCTATCGGGTTGAGGCAGAGTTTTAAGGTGAAATAGATAATTGAAAGAGGCTGGGCAAAAAGTGTCCCAGCTTCTATCAGATTTAGTAATAAACGAATAACGCAGTAGGTGATTGTGCTCTTCATTCGCTGTTTAAGCTCGGAAGAGCACCTTTGACGAAAACTTCGTTTTCTTCATCTGCAACCTTAAACAGCTTGATAACTGTTTAAGCACCCTTGCGGAGGTGAGCTTGGGACAAAAAGATTTCAATTTTTAAAAATCTTAATTATTAAGTCCTTCTAATCTATAATTAAATGCGAAAAGCGAATAAAGCAGAATTCTGATTACCAGAAAACTAGTTTTGTTCGCTTTTTATATTTGAGGTCGGACTTCTGTCCCAGCCTCCACTCCCTTTTCTGATTTTCAGGAGAAAAGATTGCTAAAAAACAAGAGGAGCAAAAGAATATCTCAAGCGACAAAATGAACTTTAGAAGCTTCATTTAAACATTTTGTTATAAAAGCTATTAACAAAATTTACGATGGACAGTGTAGAAGATTGTGGTATCAATCAGATGACCTTTTATCATAAATATATATGTGTGTGATTTGGTAGAATAGTCTTGTTTTGAGTTTGCTAAAAAGTAAAACGTTGCTGTCCAAGTAGATGTTCAAGAAATTTTATTAAATAGTAGAACTTTTATCATTTTGTTCTTTTCTCTTGTGCTTAATTAAGTTTTTATTTATAATGATTCTAAATAAATAGAAAAGAGAGGGTTGACGATGATGAGAGAACAAGAGATTGATAAGAATTTTAGCGGTCGGCTTAATATTTTGCGAGCTGGAGTATTGGGGGCCAATGATGGTATTATTTCTATCGCGGGTGTGGTAATAGGGGTAGTAAGTGCGACAGAAAGTATTTGGATTATCTTTCTTTCTGGGTTAGCAGCAGTCTTTGCGGGAGCTTTTTCCATGGCAGGTGGTGAATATGTATCTGTCTCCACTCAAAAGGATACGGAGGAGGCCGCAGTTGTTAGAGAGCGAGATCTTTTAATGAAAAATCCAGATATTGCTAGGCAGTCGCTCTATGCAGCTTATATCCAGAATGGCGAGTGTGAGACTTCTGCCCAGCTTTTAACCAATCGAGCTTTTTTAAAGGATCCTCTCAAAGCTTTGGTAGCGGAAAAGTATGGTATTGAAATGGAAGAATTTACTAATCCTTGGCATGCAGCAATCTCCAGCTTTATCGCTTTTGTAGCAGGAGCTATCTTTCCCATGCTGAGCATTGTCTTCTTTTCTGCTAGTTATAGAATTCCGGCGACAGTAGTCATCGTTGCTTTATCACTATTGGGAACGGGATACACCAGTGCCAAGTTAGGAAAAGCACCGATAAAAAATGCCATGATTCGAAACTTAGTCATTGGACTTTTGACTATGACAGTAACTTATCTTGTAGGTCAATTATTTGCTATTTAATTTCGAAATAAAAAACCTTTATGAGGAGTGATTTTGATTGTAGGTCATTCTATTTGACTTTATAGTCAATTCTTTTTAGAATTATCTGTCAACCACAATGCTGAAATCAATTAATTTTCTTACGATTGATAAGTGTAGCATCAAATAAAATACAGGAATAAATTTTCTTGTATTTTCCTTTTTCTTATGCTATAATGTAGATAATGAATATGAAAGAGAGGCGAGGAAATATCTTCGCCTCTTATCTGTGAGGAGGTGTAGTCTTATCGCAACGATTGTAGAATTGGTAAAAGAGGTTGTCGAGCCAGTCATCCAAGAACCGTATGAATTAGTGGATATTGAGTACGGTAAGATGGGGAGCGACCATGTTCTTAGTATTTTTGTAGATAAGCCGGGAGGGATTACCGTAAATGATACGGCAGATTTGACGGACATCATCAGTCCGCTTTTGGACACGATTAAGCCGGATCCCTTTCCTGAGCAGTATTTTCTTGAAGTAACTAGCCCAGGGTTGGAACGTCCGCTGAAAACGAAAGAACAATTAGCAGATGCAGTTGGGCAATATATCCATGTTAGTCTGTATCAAGCAGTTGATAAAAGTAAAACCTTTGAAGGAACATTGCTTTCTTTTGAGGAAGATAGTTTAACAATGGAATATATGGATAAGACGCGTAAGAAAGTTGTTCAAATTCCTTACAAGCTAGTATCCAAAGCAAGATTAGCAGTCAAATTTTAGCAAGAAAAAAGAAAGGATTGCTTTTGTTTTTACAAAAGCGAAAAAAACATGAGTAAAGAAATGCTAGAGGCCTTCCGCATTTTGGAAGAAGATAAAGGAATCAAAAAAGAAGACATTATCGAAGCAGTGACAGAATCCTTACGCTCCGCTTATCGTCGCCGTTATGGTCAGTCAGATAGTGCGGCCATTGAATTTAATGAAAAAACAGGTGATTTTCGTGTCTATACAGTTCGTGAAGTGGTGGACGAAGTTTTTGATAGCCGTTTGGAAATCAGCTTAAAAGATGCTCTTGCCATTAGCTCAGCTTATGAGCTTGGTGATAAAATCAAATTTGAAGAAGCGCCGGCTGAATTTGGTCGGGTAGCAGCTCAATCTGCTAAGCAAACAATTATGGAAAAGATGCGCAAGCAAACGCGGGCGATTACTTACAATAAGTACAAAGAGCATGAAAATGAAATCATGTCAGGAACAGTCGAACGTTTTGACAATCGTTTCATCTATGTCAATCTTGGCAGCATTGAAGCGCAGTTGTCTAAACAAGACCAAATCCCTGGAGAAGTCTTTGCTTCACACGACCGCATTGAAGTTTTTGTTTATAAGGTTGAGGACAATCCTCGTGGTGTAAATGTTTTTGTTAGCCGTAGTCATCCAGAGATGATCAAACGCTTGATGGAGCAAGAAATTCCTGAAGTTTATGATGGAACGGTTGAAATTATGAGCGTTTCTCGTGAAGCAGGTGATCGAACCAAGGTTGCGGTACGCAGTCACAACCCAAATGTAGATGCAATTGGTACAATCGTTGGACGTGGTGGCGCAAACATCAAGAAAATCACTAGCAAGTTTCATCCTGCTAAGTATGATGCAAAATCAGATCGTATGATTCCTATTGAAGAAAACATCGATGTGATTGAGTGGGTAGCAGATCCTGCAGAGTTTATCTACAATGCGATTGCTCCGGCAGAAGTGGATCAAGTCATCTTTGACAGTCAAGATAGCAAGCATGCTCTTGTCGTTGTGCCAGATAACAAATTGTCTCTTGCAATCGGTCGTCGCGGACAAAACGTACGCTTGGCAGCTCATTTGACAGGTTACAGAATTGACATCAAATCTGCAAGTGAATTTGAAGCTATGGAAGAAACTGGTGAGCTTGGCGGATTTGCTGAAGAAGCAGAAGAATTTACAGCAGTTGAAAGTCCTGTAGAAGCAGAATTTGTAGAAAGTGAAGTTGAAGCAGCAGACTAAAGGAGGGAAAGAATGGCAAAAACAAGAAAAATCCCTTTACGAAAATCAGTAGTTTCTAACGAAGTCATTGACAAGCGTGATTTACTCCGCATTGTCAAAAACAAAGAAGGTCAAATTTTCATTGATCCAACAGGCAAGGCGAACGGACGTGGAGCTTATATCAAACTTGATAATGAAGAAGCGCTTCAAGCTAAGCAAAAACGAGTCTTTAATCGCAGTTTTAATATGGAAGTGGAAGACGATTTTTACGATGAGCTGATTGCTTACGTGGATCATAAAGTTAAAAGAAGAGAGCTAGGTCTTGAATAAACAAAAATTAGCCAGTTTACTTGGATTGGCACAACGAGCAGGTCGCATCATATCAGGTGAAGAACTGGTTGTTAAGGTAATACAAGATAAGAAAGCAAAGTTAGTCTTTTTAGCCAATGATGCTGCTCCAAATTTGACCAAGAAAATTACTGATAAGAGTCATTATTACAAAGTAGAAGTATCAACCGTGTTTTCAACACTGGAATTAAGCACCGCAGTAGGCAAGGCAAGAAAAGTGCTTGCCATCACTGATGCTGGATTTACAAAGAAAATGAGGTCTCTTATGGAATAGAAGAGGAGGACAAGATTTGTCTAAAGTAAGATTGTACGAAATCGCGAAAGAGCTGGGGAAAGAAAGCAAGGAAATTGTGGCGCGTGCAAAAGAGCTTGGTATTGAGGTAAAAAGTCATGCCAGCAGCGTGGAAAGTGAAATAGCAACACGTATCACAGCTAGCTTTTCTCAAGCAGCAGCTCCTAAAAAAGAAACGACTCAAAAGCCGACTCAATCGTTGCCTAAAGAGCAACCGTCAGCTTCAACGGCAGTGAAAGAAACGACCGAGGCTGAGAAGAAAGCAGAGCCGAAGGCAGTAGCTCCGACGCAAAAGTCGGAAGTGGAAATGAAGTCGGCGCCTGCAAAACCAAAAAGTCGTAATTTTAAGGCTGAACGAGAGGCAAGAGCAAAAGAGCAAGCAGAACGACGGAATAAACAGCGAGACAATCGTCCGCAAAAACAACAAAATGGGGACAAACGAAATCGAGATGAGCGCAATCAGCGTAATGATCGAAGCAATCAAAATCGCAATGACCGAGGAAATCGCAACGAACAACGCGACAATCGCAATCATCGGAACCAAGATAATCGTCACCAAGGGCAAAATCGTTCACATGCTACAAATCAAAATCGCCCTCAAATGAATCAAGGACCACGCATTGATTTTAAAGCACGTGCAGCAGCTCTGAAAGCTGAACAAAATGCTGAATATGCTCGTGGTAGTGAAGAACGTTTCAAACAAGCTCAGGCTGCGAAAGCAGCTCAACGCGAGCAGAATAAACGGAAAGAACCTGTAGAAGAATTATTTCAAGCAGCAGCTCCTATCGTGGAAGCAACAAAGCCAGCTCCACAGCCCCAAGTTGCTCCTGAAGCGAGTCAAACTCCCGCAGTTGACACTCGTCGTAAAAAACAAGCTCGACCAGACAAGAAACGCGATGACTTTGATCGTGAAGAAGATGGTCCAAGAAAACAACAAAAGAATCGAAGCAGTCAAAATCAAGTGAGAAATCAAAAGAATAGTAATTGGAATCATAACAAGAAAAATAAAAAAGGCAAGAATAATCGGAACAATAACCAAACTCCAAAACCGGTTACAGAACGTAAATTCCATGAATTGCCAAAAGAGTTTGAATATACAGAAGGCATGACCGTTGCAGAGATTGCAAAGCGGATTAAGCGCGAACCAGCTGAAATTGTCAAGAAACTCTTTATGATGGGAGTCATGGCGACCCAAAACCAATCGTTAGATGGTGACACCATTGAACTCCTCATGGTGGATTATGGTATTGAAGCTCATGCTAAAGTTGAAGTGGACAATGCAGATATTGATCGCTTCTTTGTGGATGATGATTATCTTGATCCAGATGCCTTGGTAGAGCGTCCACCGGTTGTGACCATTATGGGACACGTTGACCACGGGAAAACAACGCTTTTGGATACCTTGCGTAATTCTCGTGTTGCCACAGGTGAAGCAGGTGGTATTACACAACATATTGGTGCTTACCAGATTGAAGAAAATGGTAAGAAAATTACTTTCTTAGATACGCCAGGGCATGCGGCCTTTACTTCTATGCGGGCACGTGGTGCTTCTGTCACAGATATTACGATTCTTGTCGTGGCAGCAGATGACGGGGTAATGCCTCAAACGATTGAAGCCATTAACCACTCAAAAGCAGCAAATGTCCCTATTATTGTAGCGATTAACAAGATTGATAAGCCAGGTGCCAACCCTGAACGGGTTATCGGTGAATTGGCTGAATATGGCGTTATGTCAACTGCTTGGGGCGGTGATTCTGAATTCGTTGAAATCTCAGCGAAATTCAATCAAAATATTGAGGAGTTGCTCGAAACAGTTCTCCTTGTAGCCGAAATTCAAGAATTAAAAGCCGATCCGAATGTTCGCGCAATTGGTACGGTTATCGAAGCGCGCTTGGATAAAGGGAAAGGTGCGGTGGCAACTCTGCTCGTTCAACAAGGTACTTTGAATGTGCAGGATCCAATCGTTGTCGGAAATACCTTTGGACGTGTACGTGCCATGACCAATGACCGTGGACGCCGAGTGAAAGTTGCTGGACCGTCTACACCAGTATCTATCACGGGTCTAAATGAAACACCAATGGCTGGTGATCATTTTGCAGTGTATGAAGATGAAAAAGCAGCGCGTGCAGCTGGTGAAGAACGTGCAAAACGTGCTCTCATGAAGCAACGTCAAGCAACTCACCGTGTTAGTCTTGAAAATCTCTTTGATACCCTTAAAGCAGGTGAAGTCAAGTCTGTCAATGTTATTATCAAAGCAGATGTGCAAGGTTCTGCCGAAGCCTTGACAGCTTCCCTTCAAAAGATTGAAGTAGAAGGCGTTAAAGTCACGATTGTTCACTCAGCAGTTGGTGCTATTAACGAGTCTGACGTGACTCTTGCCGAAGCTTCAAATGCCTTTATCATTGGTTTCAACGTTCGTCCTACCCCACAAGCTCGTCAACAAGCAGAAGCCGATGATGTCGAAATTCGTCTTCACAGCATTATTTATAAAGTCATCGAAGAAGTGGAAGATGCCATGAAAGGGATGTTGGATCCAGAATACGAAGAAAAAATTATCGGTGAAGCTGTTATCCGTGAAACCTTCAAGGTTTCTAAAGTCGGTACCATTGGTGGCTTTATGGTGGTTAGCGGTAAAGTAACTCGTGATTCTAAGGTTCGTGTGATTCGTGATGGTGTTGTCATCTTTGATGGTGCGCTTGCTAGCCTTAAACATTATAAGGATGATGTGAAAGAAGTTGGCAATGGGCAAGAAGGTGGTCTCATGGTTGAGAACTACAATGACATCAAGGTTGACGACATGATTGAAGCCTACATCATGGAAGAAATCACAAAATAAAATATGAATGGAAAAGAGACAGGCTATGGTTCATTAAAGTCTGCCTCAACCTTTTTCTAAAGTAAGTGAAAGGAGATATCATGGCAAATCAATTTCGTGTGGATCGTGTGGGCATGGAAATCAAACGTGAAGTCAATGAAATTTTGCAAAAAAAAGTTCGTGATCCGCGTGTTCAAGGAATTACCATTACAGATGTGCAAATGTTAGGTGACTTGTCAATGGCAAAAGTGTACTACACGCTGATGAGCAAGCTTGCTTCTGAGCAAGAAAAAGCTCAAATTGGTTTAGAAAAAGCCAAAGGAACGATCAAACGTGAATTGGGTCACAACTTGAAGATGTATAAAATTCCTGATTTGACATTTATCAAAGATGAATCCATTGAATACGGGAATAAAATTGACCAAATGCTCCGCGATTTAGAACAAAAATAAAACGTAATTTAGCTATATCAATATATTTAAAAAGAAAGAAAATTCTATTTTTCTTTCTTTTTTTGATAAAAATGCTAAAAAAGGCTTGTTACTTTTACACTTATCCATTAAAATAGAAAAGGAGATAATCCGCTACATATTTTTCGGAGGGGAAAAGATGTCCATCAATTGGCAGCAAATTATATTTAGCTTTTTAGGCGGTTTAGGACTTTTCCTATATAGTATTAGGATGATGGGGGATGGCTTGCAGCAGGCTGCAGGTGATCGGCTTCGTTATTTTATTGATAAATATACAAGCAATCCATTTTTTGGCGTTCTAGTTGGGATTGGTCTAACAGCTCTGATTCAATCAAGTTCGGGTGTGACAGTTATTACGGTTGGATTGGTAAGCGCTGGACTATTGACTTTGAAGCAAGCGATTGGTATTGTCATGGGAGCCAATATCGGAACGACAGTGACCTCCTTTATTATTGGTTTTAAGCTAGGTGATTATGCCTTACCCATTCTCTTTTTAGGAGCAGTCTGTCTCTTCTTTACCAAAAAGCGCTCTATCAATAATATTGGTCGTGTCTTATTTGGGGTCGGTGGGATTTTCTTTGCTTTAAATCTGATGAGTGGCGCTATGGAGCCATTGAAAGATTTAGACGCTTTCCGTGAATACATGATAAAGTTAAGTGGAAATCCAGTCCTTGGTGTGTTTGTAGGAACAGGAATTACATTGCTCATTCAGGCTTCGTCCGCGACCATTGGAATTTTACAGAATCTGTATGCAAGTGGCTTGATTGAGCTAAAAGGAGCTTTGCCAGTTCTTTTTGGGGATAATATCGGGACAACGATTACAGCGATTATTGCGTCCTTAGGTGCCAATATTGCAGCAAAACGTGTGGCAGGTGCTCATGTAATGTTTAACGTGGTTGGTACCGTCTTATGTTTGATAGTATTAGGCCCATTTACGAGCTTGATTCAGTGGTTTCAAACAGCTCTCCATTTAAGTCCAGAAATGACCATTGCTTTTGCTCACGGAACTTTTAATGTCACCAATACCATTATTCAGTTTCCATTCATTGGCTTGCTGGCTACTTTGGTAACGAAGTTGATCCCAGGTGAAGATGAAGTCGTGAAATACGAGCCGCTTTATTTGGATGTAATTTTAATCAAACAAGCGCCGTCTTTAGCGCTTGGAAATGCTAAAAAAGAATTGCTTCATTTGGGTAGTTACGCGATGCGTTCATTTGAGCTAGCTTATGATTATATTGTGAACAATACTGAAAAGTCAGCAGACAAAGGGCATAAAACGGAAGAAGCAATCAACAAGATTGATGAAGATCTGACACGCTATCTGATTGATTTATCTAGTGAACCTCTTAGTCAAAAAGAAAGTGAAGTACTGACTAATATTCTGGACTCTTCACGCGATTTGGAAAGAATCGGAGATCACGGTGAAGCGCTTATCAACTTGACAGACTATATCCGTCGAAAAAAAGTAGAATTTTCTCCAGCAGCCTTGCAAGAGTTGGAGTTGATTTACAATATGACTCTTAGTTTCATTAAAGAATCTTTAGCTTCTGTAGAAAATAATGATATTGAATTGGCCAATAGTCTGGTGGCTAAGCATGAAGCGATTGATAAAATGGAACGAAAGCTGCGGAAGACGCATATCCATCGCCTGAACAGAGGAGAATGCTCTACGCAAGCAGGCGTAAACTTTATTGATATCATCTCTCACTATACGAGAGTCGCAGACCATGCCATGAACTTGGCGGAGAAAGTGCAAGCGGAACAAATTTAAGATTGAGAAACAGACTGCTGATGTAGTTTGTTTTTTGATGATTTAAAATACGCAAAATAGGTCTATACCATTTACAAAAAAAGAAGAAAGCGGTATAATAAAAGGGACATAATGAATAAATGTGAGAGTGCCTCAAAATATCAATTACAGTTGCTAGAAATTGTAACTTAATATAAACTCTCATCGAATGAAGGAGGTTTTATTATGCCTAAATACATTCAAGCTGATCAATTTTTCTATCCCCACGGTATTCGTCAAGGTGGCTATCTGGAATTGGTCGATGGCAAATTTGGAAAATGGTCCAAGGAAATTCCAGCAGATTCAGATGTGATAGATTACACAGGTTATTCTATTGCACCGGGATTGGTAGATACCCATATTCATGGCTTTGGTGGTGTTGATGTGATGGATAATAATATCGAAGGAACGCTTCACATTATGAGTGAAGGCTTATTGTCAACAGGAGTCACCAGTTTTTTACCGACAACCTTGACCTCAAGTTTTGAATTACTGCTAGCTGTGACCAAAAATATTGGTGATCATTACCAAGAAGCAACAGGTGCTAAGATTCGTGGGCTATATTTTGAAGGTCCGTATTTCACAGAAAAATACAAAGGGGCTCAAAATCCAATTTACATGAAAGATCCTCGAATGGATGAATTTCGTGCTTGGCAAAAAGCTTCAAATGGTTTGCTTAATAAAATCGCTCTAGCTCCAGAACGAGAAGGTGTTGAAGATTTTGTTCGAACCATTACTGATGAAGGCGTAACAGTTGCACTTGGGCACTCAAATGCAACTTTTGATGAAGCTAAAGTTGCGGTAGATGCTGGCGCTAGTGTCTGGGTTCATGCCTATAATGGCATGCGTGGTCTGACTCACCGTGAGCTGGGCATGGTCGGCGCTATGTACGAGCTGCCACACACTTATGCTGAGCTGATCTGTGATGGACACCATGTGGATCCAAAGGCTTGTGACATCTTGATGAAGCAAAAAGGGCATGAAAATGTTGCGCTCATCACAGACTGTATGACTGCAGGAGGCTTGGAAGACGGTGACTATATGTTGGGAGAATTTCCAGTAGTAGTCGCAAATGGAACTGCTCGACTCAAATCAACAGGTAACCTAGCCGGTTCTATCTTGAAATTGAAAGACGGGTTAAAGAACGTTGTCAAATGGGGGATTGCTAACCCACACGAAGCAGTTATGATGGCAACCCTCAATCCGGCTAAATCCGTTCATATTGAGGATGTTTGTGGTCAAATCAAGGAAGGACATGATGCAGACTTCATTGTGTTGGACAAGGATTTGGAACTGGTTGCGACCTACTTGGATGGCGAAAAGAGATACGAAGCTAAATAGAATCTTTTTATCTTGAAAGAGTTGGGAAACCGACTCTTTTCATTTTACTTTTTAAAATACATGTAGTTAAGAAAAGGTTTTTAAGGATTTGAATTGCAATAAGGGGCGTGATATAATGAGGTTATCTGAGTCGTATGCTCATGATTGTAGTTGGCATAACTTTTATTACTTATAGTTTTCTCGGCAGGGGAATGGCACCAACCAAGGAGAATGTCTTTAAACCCAAATCCTTGAAAAAGAAAGCTAAGAAATAGATTTTTTGTTGGAAGGGGTAGTTGACTGGGCTGCCTGCTTGCTTAATAAAGGAGACGGAGATGGAACGTTATCAATTAAACAATGGTGTAGAGATTCCGGTTTTGGGCTTTGGAACTTGGAAGGCTCAAGATGGTGAAGAGGCCTATCAGGCGGTGCTAACAGCACTTGAAGCAGGCTACCGACACATTGATACTGCGGCTGTTTATAAGAATGAGGGAAGTGTGGGTAGTGCAATCAAAGACAGTGGTATACCGCGAGAAGAGCTCTTTATTACGACCAAGCTCTGGAATGGTAATCATACTTATGAGGAGACTCAAGGAGCTTTTGCCCGCTCCTTAGAGCGTTTGGGGCTGGACTATCTGGACCTCTATCTTATCCACTGGCCCAATCCAAAACCTCTGCGAGAGCAGGAAGCTTGGAAGGAGCGCAATCGGGAGGTTTGGCGGGCTATGGAAGACCTCTATCGGGAGGGGAAAATCCGAGCTATCGGTGTCAGCAATTTCCTGCCTCACCACCTAGAGCCTCTGCTTGAGACAGCGCGTATTTTGCCTGCGGTCAATCAAATTCGTCTGGCGCCTGGTGTCTATCAGGCTGAAACAGTGGACTATTGTCGTAAGCATGATATTCTCCTAGAGGCTTGGGGTCCCTTCGGTCAAGGGGAACTTTTCCGCAATGAAGAAGTCAAGGCTGTGGCCGATAAATACGGCAAATCTGTCGCCCAAATCGCTCTGGCTTGGAGCCTGCAAGAGGGCTTCCTGCCCCTGCCCAAGTCGGTTACGCCTGAGCGAATCAAGAGCAATCTGGACTGCTTTGACATTACCCTCAGTCCAGCAGACCTAGAAGTGTTGAAAAACATTCAAGGTCTTGAAGGCGGCGCTCCAGATCCAGATAAGATGGATTTTTAGATGATGATTGACTGAAACTGTAATCAAAACTTTCTCTTCTGTGCGATAAAGAAATCAAAGGGCTGATTGAGGAGGTTATTGAGCTACTGGGAGTGGGAAGATAAGGAAGAAAAGAAGCAGTCAAGGCTTCAGTCAATATCATTTATCAACGTCCTACTCCAATCTAGGAGTCGAATCGTCTTCCTTACTAAAATTTGGAGGGAATCTAGCTTTCAGATAGTCCTATTTATGAAAATTTCCAAATAATCTATCCCTCGAATGACAGGATTTACTAAAATTGATTGGCATTCTATGTCTAGGATGACACTAATCACTAAAGTTTCTAGGTATTCTAAGTCTTGAATGATCGGATGATTCGTTTTTTATAGACAAATAGTCCCCGTCGGAAGGTTTACTAGCAATCAGATGGGGATTTTTGCTGCCTTTTTTCTTTGAAAAAGAGAAAAATGCCTTTTCGGAGCTTAAAAACAACATTTCAGAGTAGCCTTGCCAAAGATTTATCACCACATGCTATACTTGTTTTATCATATTTGTGGAAAGGATTATTATGACAAAAACCTACACCATTCGCCCCCTGCCTTACAGCAACTTTACTAACCGTGAGTTTGAGAGCTTGATGACGGACTCTCATCAGGTTCTTACTAGCTTTGCCAAGTCCTACAAGGATGAGGCTATGTATGATGATCATCTTGAAGTCTTTGACAGTAAGCTGGAGCAATTCCAAGCCCAGTTGGCCAGCGTAGAAAATAAACAAACCTTGAGTCTAGCAGAAGTGGATAAGGAGCGGGACAGTGCCCTAGTCGGACTGTTTACCTTGCATAGGGGCTTTGCCAAAATCAAGGAGCCCAATCTCAAAGCTGCCCACGAAACCCTAACGCCAGTCCTTGCGAAGTATAAGGACATCACCAAGCATACCAACGATGTCGCAACTGCTGAAATCAAGAGTCTCCTCAAAACCCTCAAGGAGGAACCTTATGATGCAGCAGTGACTACCTTGGGTCTTCTGCCGATGCTTACCGCCGTGGCAACAGCTCAGGAAGACTATGACCGGGCAGAAACTCTGGCGCGTGCAGCCAAGTCCAGCAAAGAAGTCGGCAAAACCAAGCAGTTGCGTACCGAGCTCTCCCGTATCTATGACCTCTTTATGCGCTATACCGCAGCCTCCGCAGAAGCCTATCCCGAAAAACTCCACTTTGCTAAACTCCTCAAAGACCTCAACACCATCCGCGACAGCAAGCGCCGCCTATCCAGTCCAAGCAAGAAAACAAAAACGGAACCAGCAGTGGAAGTGGCAGGGTAAAGTCAATCCCTTAGAATGATTTCTAGGGGATTTTTGGTGGTTTCGTGGTATAATTCTATCAAAAGAAACCTACACAAACTTGATGAAACTGCAGGTGAGTGAAAAATGGGAAGCGAATTATTATGAACGAAGAAAAATTATTGGGAAATATATCATTTATACTTTCTATTACAAGAAACGATGGAAGCAAAGCAAATTTTATATATAATAACTAATTTTACCGACGATTTTGATAATTCTGAGATATTCATACCACTTTTCCCGTTTTTATCATCAATTTGTTTAGGCTGGATTGAGAAGTTTCAAGAACAAGGAATCATTTTAGAATTACCAAACATCAGAGATGTAAACCTTGTAACCATGATGAAAAAAATTAGAATTGGCGTGAAGCTCTATTCTGATAATAAATTTGCAAAAGCTTGTAATAAGTTAAGTAATAGTGCGGTTGAAAGAAAGCGCCTATTAGAGTCGAACTATAATTTTTATCAAAAATTTTTTGTTTATTGCTTTGTGCAGCACGATTTGGGAGTTTTACTATTGATGATATTCCTTATGGAAACATTAGTCAAATGAGTATATATTTTGAGGTTAAATAAATTTACAACTATAGAAAAGTGGGAACAAGAAATAGAACCAATTTTTATTGATTATTCTCGTGATCTGTCTGCTTTTATCAATTCGGTCACTTCAAATTTTGAAAAAGATTTTAATTTAGATCCAGCAATGAAACTGGATATTTCAAGTTGTAAATTAAGACATATTGATAAGTTTTTAATGGATAACAGAAGGCAAGATATTTTACTAGGGAATCTGCCACTTGAAGTTCAATTACAGTTATTCAATATTCTATGTCAGAACAATTTTCTAAATAGCTTATTCCCGAAAGTATTCTAAAATAAAGGTAATATATTCTATCGTTCAAAAATCCAATCTTATCTAGTTAGCGTCAATTCTTTAGCAAAAATTCTAAGTAAATATTCCAAAAGTATTAATTCTGGTTTAGCAGAAAAAATACAAACTACTATTTACGTAAAAGGTAATATTTTCTTAGAGATAGTCAATTTAGAAATAATATTTTTCATTATTCTATTAAAGAAATTCCTTATTCCCAGTTTTCAACTCCGGACAATTATTTTAGGGATTTTATTGAGTATTATGTAGATATTAATTTTGACAATTTCATGAAAATAGTTGATGAAGAGATAGATAAAATTAATGAAGTTGTTGAGGAATTAATAAAATATAGATAAAGGAGAATTATTGTGGTTGATACTATTTGGATTTTGGGAATGGTTTTGATATTGTGATGGTACGAAAAACGTCTTTTCTTTATGTGTGCTAAACGAAAGAATGCTAGAAGATAATTGAAAAGTTAGGGAGAAGAGATGAATTTATTGACTATTAGAGGATTTATTGGTACAATTTTACTATTTTGTATGTATTATTTTCTAAAAAAGATTCGGATGAAAATAATTTAAGGCTTTATTTGTCCTGATATACAACATAAATCTCAGGATATATTGAATATTTTAAACGATGAATATTCTTCAAAATTTAATAAACTATTAGATGAAAAGGGTATATCAATTGATAATTAAATGAAATTTGGAGTATAGGTGATAGAAATTATTATGGATAAGGTAGATATTTGTCAAAACTTGGGTAATTTTTTAAATTCACAGTTTATCAGTTCAACGCTTGGAGCATTGGTTGGTGGTGGGATAGCTGTGTATGTCGCACATATCCAGAATAAACAACAAACAAAGCAATTACAAGAAGAACATAAGCTACAACGAGAATATTTTGATAAACAAGAGGAAAACGAACGAGAACGCATCTTCTTACAATTTACGATTGAACGAGCTGAAAGATCTTATCAAATTTTGAATGAGTTGAAAAAGGCTGAGACAATGTTTCGTGATGAGGGGATATGGTTTGTCGAAAATGTTGCAGAGCAATTGGATTTCAAAACTGAGTTCGTTAAATATTATTATAAACACTTAATTAATAAATATTATCACTATATAGATTTAAGAGATGATTTGTTATTAAGTATCGTCATTCAAGATGATGTCAAACTTTCTCAGTTAAAAACAGCAGTTAATGAGGAAGTTGTCCTATTTAGTAATTTTTTTGAAAAAATTTCTAAGGTAAATAACTTTGATGAATATACAAAAATTGCCGATGAATTCTCGGAGAAAACGAGATTAATTGAAAAATGTGATGAATTTAAAACCTACTTAACTAAATATATTAGGGATAGTACATTTAGATTAGTAACCCCAGAAAAAATGGCTGAAAAGATATTAAAACAAACAACGGGAAATTCAAAAATTCAATTTGAAATTGTGAGAAAGCAAGAAATGAATGAACAAGGTAAAAAATAGATTTGAAAACTTTAGTGAAGAGTGCAAGAAAGAAAAATTAGACACTTTTGTTGACTTTTTTTGATACCCAATGTAAAATAAAATATTTTCCTTTTACAAATTTCCTATTTCTTGCTATAATGTTTTGTATGAAAGAAGTCTCATGCAATTACTTGCTAGCGAGTCTGGGATGGTGGAAGCCAGATAAGAGCTAAATGAAGATGGAGCTTTCGGTAAATTTTAGTCCTTGATGTTATCTTAAGGCTATATTAACAATGAAGTAATAAACTAGGGTGGAACCGCGTTTTGACGCCCCTATGCAATTTGTGTAGGTGTCGTATCGATGCAGTTCCACTTTTTTGATGATAAGGGATAAGGAGTTATAAATGTCTAAAAAATTAACCTTTCAGGAAATTATTTTAACGTTGCAGCATTTTTGGAATGAACAGGGCTGTATGCTCATGCAGGCCTATGATAATGAAAAAGGTGCTGGAACCATGAGCCCATATACTTTTCTTCGTGCCATTGGACCTGAGCCATGGAATGCGGCTTATGTAGAGCCTTCACGTCGCCCAGCAGACGGTCGTTATGGGGAAAATCCAAATCGTCTTTACCAGCACCACCAGTTTCAAGTGGTGATGAAACCAAGTCCAAGCAATATTCAAGAACTGTATTTGCAGTCTTTGGAGTTATTGGGAATTGATCCGTTGGAACATGATATTCGTTTTGTCGAGGATAATTGGGAAAATCCTTCAACAGGTTCTGCAGGCCTAGGCTGGGAAGTATGGCTTGACGGTATGGAAATCACGCAGTTTACTTATTTCCAACAGGTCGGTGGTTTGCCTACCAACCCAGTGACATCTGAGGTTACCTATGGTTTGGAGCGTCTGGCATCTTATATCCAAGAGGTGGATTCTGTTTATGATATTGAATGGGCTGATGGCGTAAAATACGGAGAAATCTTCCGCCAACCAGAATTTGAACATTCAAAATACAGTTTTGAAGTGAGTGATCAAGCTTTGCTGTTGGCTAATTTTGATCATTTTGAAGCTGAGGCTAAGCGTTGTTTAGAGTATAATCTCGTTCACCCTGCTTACGATTATGTTTTAAAATGTTCGCACACCTTTAATCTATTGGATGCTCGCGGAGCTGTTTCGGTGACGGAGCGGGCAGGTTACATTGCTCGGATTCGCAATTTGGCACGTATTGTTGCTAAAACTTTTGTGGCAGAGCGCAGACGACTAGGCTATCCATTATTAGATGAAGCAACACGTGAGAAATTATTGGCTGAGGAGGAATAAAAATGACAAAGAATTTATTGGTTGAGTTAGGGCTGGAAGAAATGCCGGCCTATGTCGTAACACCAAGCATGAAGCAATTACGTGATAAAATGGCAGCCTTTTTAACAGACAATCGTTTAACTTTTGATAAGATTGAAATGTTTTCAACTCCTCGTCGCTTGGCTGTGCGCGTGTCCAATCTAAGTGAAAAGCAAACAGATTTAACAGAAGATTTTAAAGGACCAAGCAAGAAGATTGCTTTGGATGCAGATGGTCATTTTACGAAAGCTGCGCAAGGCTTTGTTCGTGGAAAAGGCTTGACGGTTGAAGATATCACTTTTCGTGACATCAAAGGCGAAGAATATGTCTATGTGACCAAGCAAGAAATCGGAAAACCTGTTGAAGAATTGATTGACGGAGTTGTTGATGTGCTGACTTCACTAAGCTTTCCGGTCAATATGCACTGGGGGAGCAATACATTTGAATATATCCGTCCCGTTCATACCCTAACTGTGTTGTTGGACGATGAGTCCTTTTTGATGAATTTGTTCGATATTGAAAGCGGACGGACAAGTCGGGGTCATCGTTTTCTCGGTCATGAAGTGAAGATTCAGTCAGCAGATTCTTATGAAGAGGACTTGCGCAAAGTTTTTGTCATTGCCAGCCCAATGGAACGCGAAAACATGATTTTGGATCAAATCAAAGAAATCGAGAAAATGCACAATGTTCATGTGGAGATTGACGAAGATTTGCTGGATGAAGTGCTGAATTTGATTGAATACCCAACCGCTTTTATCGGACGTTTTGACGAGCGTTACCTAGATGTACCTGAGGAAGTCCTTGTGACTTCCATGAAAGTCAATCAACGCTACTTTGTTGTTCGTAACGAAAATGGCAAGCTACTTCCATATTTTGTATCGGTACGTAACGGAAATGCAGAACATCTCGAAAATGTGGTCAAAGGGAATCAGAAAGTGTTGGTAGCTCGTTTGGAAGATGCAGAATTTTTCTGGCGCGAAGACCAACGATTGGTTATTTCTGATTTGGTTGAAAAGTTGAAAAATGTGACCTTCCATGAAAAAATCGGCTCTCTAGCAGAGCACATGGAGCGAACAGCAAAAATTGCAGCCCTTTTAGCAGAAAAAGCTCAGTTATCTAAGCAAGAAATGAAAGACGTAGCGCGAGCTGCAGCTATTTACAAGTTTGATTTGTTGACTGGTATGGTTGGTGAGTTTGATGAGCTGCAAGGTATCATGGGGGAAAAATATGCCCTGCTTGCAGGAGAAAACACAGCAGTAGCTAAAGCCATTCGGGAGCATTATTTGCCAACTGCCAGTGATGGTGAATTGCCAGACACGAAAATTGGTGCCATTTTAGCCATTGCAGACAAGATGGATACGATTCTTTCTTTTTTCTCAGTCGGACTCATTCCAAGCGGTTCAAATGACCCTTATGCTCTTCGTAGAGCAACGCAAGGTGTCGTGCGCATTTTGGATAAATTTGGTTGGCACATTGCTTTAGATGAATTGATAGAACAGCTCTATGCGCTGCAATTTGACAGTCTCACATATAGCAATAAAGAACAAGTGCTTGATTTCTTCCGTGCACGTATTGAAAAAATGATGGACAGCGATGTTCCAAAAGATATCGTGTCTTCTGTTTTAAATAGTTCAACGTTTGTTGTGCGGGACTTGGTTGAAGCAGCAAGTCTTTTGGCAGAAAAAGCACAAGAAGATTCTTTCAAATCGTCGGTCGAAAGTTTAGCACGTGTCTTTAACTTGGCAGAAAAAGCAGAAACGGCTAGTGTTGTGGACGAGAGCCTCTTTGAAAATGCCGAAGAAAAAGCCCTTCATGCAGCAGTAGAAAACTTAACGTTATCTGATGACTTAGCAGATAATATTGAGCAACTCTTCGCTTTAAGTCCAGTGATTGACGCTTTCTTTGACAATACTATGGTTATGGCTGAAGATGAAGCAATCCGAGCAAATCGTTTGGCACTCTTAGCTGCCTTAATGACGAAAGCCAAAAAAGTGGCACAATTTAACCAAATCAATACAAAATAATCCAAGGAGGGAAAAATGGAACCAAAGAAAATCGAACGTATCAACGAACTTGCCAAAAAGAAAAAAACAGTTGGCCTAACGCCAGAAGAAAAAGTAGAGCAAGCTAAATTACGTGAAGAATACATTGAAGGCTATCGTCGTAGCGTTCGCCACCATATTGAAGGGATTAAAATTGTGGATGAAGAGGGCAATGATGTCACGCCAGAAAAACTTCGCCAAGTCCAACGTGAAAAAGGCTTGCACGGTCGAAGTTTGGATGATCCAAATTCGTAATAAAGGTAACAAAACATCGCTGAGAAAAATTCTCAGCGATGTTTTCATCTATTTTGTAATATCTTCAAAGTGGTCAAATGTTTGACTGTCAATAACCGCCATCAACAGTTCGTCCTTTTTAAAGGTATAGTCAGGTGATGTATCAATGTTGAGAACACCGTCGGGTGTTTCTCGAAAACCAATGATATTGAGGTTGTGGTTTTGACGAAGTTTTAATTGGGCTAAATTTTTACCAATCCAAGACTGAGGTGGATAAAATTCAATAATAGATACATTTTTATCTAGTTCAATGACGTCAGTCGTAGCTTGATGCAGGATATTTTTTGCAAGTGAAATCCCTGTTTCACGCTCAGGGGAGATGCAGCGGTCTGCTCCGACCTTTAGCAAGACTTCTCTGGTTGTTTTACTTTTCACCTTGGCAATTACTTTTTCAACGCCTAACGATTTGCAGTGCATAACAGCAAGGACACTCGATTCTAGATTGTCTCCAGTAGCGACCACTACCGTATCACAGGTATCAATCCCTGCCGCCTGAAGCAAATCATGGTCTGTAATATCGCCGACCACACCTCGCGCTAAAATAGGTTCAAAATGATTGATGACATCTTCATGGTCATCGACAGCTATAATATCGCAGTTGTATTTGCGAAGTGTGTTAATGATACTGCGACCGAAAACTCCCAGCCCCAGTATACCGATTGTTCGTTTATCCATAAAATTCCTTCCTATCCAATAATAATATTTGCATTGGCAAATTTAATTGTGTCTTTTTTCTTCGGTTTTCGATTGGAAAGACTGACAATTAAGGTCAATGGTCCGATACGCCCGATAAACATCAAAAACATAATCACGGTTAAGGCGGCATGATTTAAAGTAGGTGTTAGATTTGCCGTTACGCCCACCGTTCCAAGAGCGGACATGGCTTCAAACATTAAGTAAATAAAACGATGTCCGTTATCAGCGACCATAGTCAAAAAAGTCAAGCCAATGATAAAGGTTGTTGTAAAGACAATCAAGACACTAAAGGCTTTTTGAATGGTAGAGGGAGAAAACGTATGGTGTCCAAAATTAGTATGAGGCAAGCCAAGGATTTCCGTTCGGGCAAAGGCTAATACGACCAAAAAAGTAGTGATTTTTAGTCCCCCTGCCGTTCCTCCGGGAGCACCCCCTAGAAACATTTGAATGATGTAAAGGAGAAGTGTCACTGGGCGAGCTTGTGTATAGTCAATTGTTGCAAAGCCAGCCGTCCGCATGGTGACGGTTTGAAAGAAGCTGACTAAAAGTTTCTTTTCAAAGGGAAGTCGACCAATCGTAGCTGTATTTTGATATTCTGTCAGAAATGTCAAGCAGGTTCCACTGATTAAGATGAAAGCTGTTAAAGCAAGGACCAATTTTGTGTGAAAGCGTAATTTCCGCTTGTGTCCTTTTGTCTGGATATTTGTTTTTAAGTCAAACCAAACTGAAAAACCCAAGCCTCCCATGATAATCAAGGCAGCAATGGTCAAATTGACCAAGGCATCTGTTTTATAAGCTAGCAAGCTAGTGCTTCCTAAGTTGTCAAATCCAGCATTACAAAATGCAGAGATAGCAAGGAAAATGGAGGTTAGAAGTCCTTTTCCCCATCCTAAAAGGGGGACAAAGCGAAAACTGAGGATAAATGCTCCAAGAGCTTCAATGCTGAAAGTAATGAGAAAAATGGAGCGAAGAAAGTCGCGAATAGAATTTGTCTCATCTCGACTAAGACTTTCTTGTAAAGTAGTACGATTGGAAAAACTGAGTTTCTGATTGGAGCGGACATAAATCAGCCCAATAAAGCTAATCAGCCCCAATCCGCCAATCTGAATGAGGAGCATACAGCTAATCTGTCCCCAAATATTGTAAGTATCTGCAACAGACTGCGTAAAAAGCCCCGTCACACAAACCATTGAAACTGATGTAAAGAGGTGGTCAAAATAATTAGCTTTAGAAGTCGCTGTCTGCATAAAAGGCAGATTTAAAAGAAGAGAGCCCACCACAATTACAAGGGCAAAGCTCAATAAAATGCGCCTAGCAGGAGATAATCTTGATAAAAAACGTGACATTCGTATCTTCCTTCATAGAATAATGACTTTATTTTACCACAAAGCAGCTTAAAAGACGAGAAGGAAGACGTAAGAAGTCTAGTCCTTCTTTAAAAGTTTTCGACCGAAAAATATGCAACCAGCAATCACTGCCACATCTATCCAGAACAAGATCGGATCTGTCAAGGTGAAGAAAAAGTAGAAGGAAATGATAAGGAGAATTGCTAGAAGAGGTAAGATAATTTTTTTGTATTGTTGAAGTTTCATTTGAATGTAGCCTTTCTATTTTTTACTTATTCCAAAAAAGTGTGTTTAGGTCTGTCTTTAAAGCTAGTGCTAGGTTAATGCAAAGTTCTAGTGTGGGATTATATTTGTTGTTTTCAATCATGTTAATTGTCTGCCGCGAAACGCCAATTTGTTTGGCAAGGCCTAGTTGCGAGAGTCCTAGATTTTTTCGGAAATCTTTCACGCGATTCATGCATTTCTCCTTATCCTAGTGTCAAATATAAGTGACTTTTGTCCTTTTATTATAAATATACTTGTGAAATATGTCAAATATAATTGACAAAAAACTTTACATGATTCTAAAATTCTTTTTTTAAATCTTTGTGGTATAATAGTAAAGATATGACAAATGAATTTCATCATGTAACAGTTCTTCTGCACGAAACCATTGATCAACTTGATATAAAACCAAATGGAGTCTATGTTGATGCAACATTAGGTGGAGCAGGACATAGTGAATATTTATTGAGTAAATTAGGGAAAAACGGTCATCTATATGCTTTTGATCAAGATCAGACTGCTATTGAGCATGCTCAAAAACGCTTAGCGTCGTATGTTGAACAAGGAATGGTGACTTTTATCAATGACAATTTTCGTCATTTAAAAGCTCGCTTGAATGAACTAGGTGTTGAAGAAATTGATGGTATTTGTTATGATTTAGGAGTTTCGAGTCCGCAACTTGATGAGCGTGAGCGTGGCTTTTCCTATAAACAAGATGCTCCGCTTGATATGCGAATGAATCGTGAGGCAAAGCTAACAGCTTATGAAGTAGTTAATCAATATAGCTATCATGATTTAGTGCGGATTTTTTTTAAATATGGAGAAGATAAATTTTCAAAACAAATTGCTCGTAAAATTGAGCAAATGCGTGAAAAGAAACCGATTGAAACCACTACGGAGTTGGCGGAGATTATTAAATCTGCTAAGCCTGCCAAGGAATTAAAGAAAAAAGGTCATCCAGCTAAACAGATTTTTCAAGCTATTCGTATTGAGGTCAATGATGAATTGGGCGCAGCAGATGAGTCCATTCACCAGGCTATGGATTTGTTAGCAGTTGATGGGCGGATTTCTGTGATTACCTTTCATTCGTTAGAAGACCGCTTGACCAAGCAGCTTTTTAAAGAAGCTTCAACAGTGGAGGTCCCGAAAGGTTTACCATTTATTCCAGAGGATTTACAACCTAAAATGAAATTGGTTACTCGGAAACCTATTTTACCAAGTAAAGAAGAACTAGATAACAATAATCGCGCGCATTCAGCCAAACTGCGTGTGGCACAAAAAGTACATAAGTGAGGATTAAGATGGCAAATAATAGACCAAGAACGACTAGTCAGATACTTCAGGCGCGTATTCAAAGATTTTCTCGTGTTGAAAAGGCATTTTATGGCGCTATAGTCTTGACGGCAGTTATCTTAGCAACCAGTGTTGTCTTTATGCAAACAAAATTATTGCAAGTGCAGCGCGATTTAACAACTGTCAATTCAAAAATCGAAGCAAAGCGCACAGAACTAGATGATGCTAAACAAGAAGTAAACGAATTGATCCGTAGTGAACGTTTGTCAAAATTAGCAAGTTCGCAAGAAATGACTCAGAATAATGAAAATATCAGAACGGCGGAGTAGAGCATGAATGGACTCAGAAGACGAATTTTAAACCATGCTTTGAAAAATCGTAGGAATCCTAGTTACAACCGTAGACGAGTAGGGAAAAATCTAAGCGTTTTGACGGTTTTTGTCTTTTTTGTTTTCCTAATCAATTTTGCAATTATCATTGGAACGGGAAAGAAATTTGGTGTGAATTTAGCGGAACAGGCAAGTCAAGTGCATCAAATCACAAAGATTGTCCCAGCTAAACGTGGAACTATTTATGACCGTAATGGTTTGCCAATAGCTGAAGATGCAACTTCCTATAATGTTTATGCTGTCATTGATAAAAGTTATAAGTCAGCAACAGGAGAAATTCTCTATGTAGAAGAATCTCAATACGATAAGGTAGCTGATGTATTTAACAAGTATCTTGGTATGGATAAGGACTACGTCAAAAAACAACTATCTCGAAAAAAATTACAACAAGTTTCGTTTGGTGCTCAAGGGAATGGTATCAGTTATAGCAATATGAATACCATTCGTGAGGAATTGAAAAAAGCAAAAGTAAAGGGAGTTGATTTCACAACTAGTCCAAATAGAAGCTATAAAAATGGGAATTTTGCTTCTGTTTTTGTTGGATTGGCTCAGTTACAAGAAAATAAAGATGGTAGTAAAACACTTGTTGGAACAACAGGTTTAGAAGCTGCTTTAAACAAGACGTTAGCCGGAACAAATGGTGTCATCACCTATGAAAAAGATAAAAACGGAAATATAGTACCGGGATCAGACAAGGTTTCAAGGCAAACACAAGATGGAAAAGATGTTTATACAACCTTATCCTCAGACCTACAGTCTTTCCTTGAAACGCGGATGAATGCGTTTGTGGAAAAAGCTAAGGGAACTTATGCCAGTGCCACATTAGTTAGTGCAAAAACTGGAGAAATCCTTGCAACGACGCAGCGTCCAAGTTTTGATGCTGATACGAAGCAAGATCTGACAAAAGACTTTGCTTGGTCTAGTGCTCTCTATCAAAATCAGTATGAACCTGGCTCAACGATGAAGGTCATGACACTAGCTGCAGCTATAGACAATAACACTTTCCCAGAAAATGAAACGTATAATAATAGTGGCTTACAAATTGCGGATGTAACGATTCGAGACTGGAATGTCAATATGGGACTTTCTGAAGGACAGACATTAACCTATGCTCAAGGTTTTGCTCTTTCTAGTAATGTGGGAATGGCTTCTCTTGAGAAAAAAATGGGTGACGAAAAATGGCTAGACTATCTTAGCAAGTTTAAATTTGGACTACCTACACGCTTTGGAATGAATTATGAAGATTACGGCGGTCTTCCAGCAGATAATATCGTTACGTATGCAATGAGTGCTTTTGGTCAAGGAATTTCGGTTACTCAAATACAAATGTTACGTGCTTTTTCTTCTATCGCCAATGATGGTGTAATGGTTGAACCAAAATTCATCAGTGCCATTTATGATTCCAAAAGCGGGAGTGCGCGTAAGGCTTCTACAGAAATTGTCGGGCACCCTGTTTCCAAAGATGCTGCTAAGTCAACGAGAGACCATATGGTGACTGTCGGTACAGATCCTATTTACGGAACCTTATATAGCAAGGCAGAAGGTCCGATTATCAAAGTGCCTAATCAAAATGTGGCAGTTAAATCTGGTACAGCACAAATTGCCGGAGAAAATGGCAGTGGTTATCTGACAGGGGCAAATGATTACATCTATTCTGTTGTGGCAATGACACCAGCAGAAAATCCTGATTTTATCATGTATGTAACTCTGAAACAGCCCTCAGAATCTTTCCAACCAATCTTCTGGAAAGAAGTTGTTAATCCGGTGCTAGAAGAAGCAGTGGCAATGAAAGATACGTTGAACTTGACGACGCAAACCCCTATTCTAAAGTCGGTTTCAAAAGAAATGGCTTATAAAATGCCCTCTACTAAAAATACCAGCTCTGGTGATTTAGCAGATGAGTTACGACGCAATCTTGTACAACCTATTATCCTAGGTACTAGTAAAAATATTAAGAAAGTGTCTGTAAAAACAGGTGAAGCACTGGAATCCAATCAGCAAATTCTTGTCTTAACAGATGACTTTACTGAAATGCCGGATATGTACGGTTGGACCAAGAAAAATGTTGAAACATTCGGTGAATGGTTAGGCATAAAAGTGCATGTTAAGGGCAAAGGCTCTAAGGTAGTTGCCCAAAGTGTCAAAACCAACGCATCACTCAAGAAAATAAAAGAAATAACAATTACATTAGGAGATTAGCATGTTACAAGCTATCGTCGCAGGTGTTGTGACCTTTATTCTAACTCTGGTTGGAATACCTGCTTTTATTCGTTTTTATCATAAAGCTCATATTTCTGGGCAACAAATGCACGAGGATGTGAAGCAGCACCAAGCAAAAGCGGGAACTCCAACCATGGGTGGGACTGTTTTCTTGGTAGCTTCCGTTTTGTCCAGTTTTGTGATTGCACTTATATCAAGAGAACTCTCAAGCGCTGCTTTGATGATATTGTTTATTCTTGTTTTGTACGGTATTGTTGGTTTCTTGGATGACTTTTTAAAGATTTTTCGCAAAATAAATGAAGGCTTAAATCCCAAACAAAAATTAGTTCTTCAAATTATTGGTGGTATTGTTTTTTACTTTTTCTTTGATACTCATGGTGGCGGTGACTTACTCAATGTTTTTGGTTTCCCAGTTCATTTAGGTTATCTTTATATCGCTTTTGCACTCTTTTGGCTGGTCGGTTTTTCCAACGCAGTCAATTTAACAGATGGTATTGATGGGTTAGCTAGCATTTCTGTTACAATCAGCTTAGCAGCTTATGCAGTTATTGCGACTGTTCAGCATCGTTTTGATATTTTAATTGTCATTTTGAGTATGATTGGCGGTCTGCTTGCCTTCTTCATTTTCAATCATAAACCAGCTAAAATTTTTATGGGTGATGTAGGAAGTTTAGCTCTCGGTGGTATGTTGGCAGCCATTTCGATGGCGCTTCATCAAGAATGGACGCTTCTCATCATTGGAATTGTCTATGTCTTTGAGACAACTTCGGTTATGATGCAGGTTTCTTATTTCAAATTGACCGGTGGTAAAAGGATTTTCCGGATGACACCAGTTCATCACCATTTTGAATTAGGTGGTTTGTCAGGACATGGTAAAGCTTGGAGCGAATGGAAGGTCGATTTCTTTTTCTGGGGCATTAGTCTTGTAGCTAGCTTACTAACACTTGCAATTTTATATTTATAAGAGAAACGAGGCGGGGACAATATTATTTCTGCCTCGCTTTTTTGTGACGAAAACTTCGTCCCTACCTCACTAGCCTTCTAGATTGCTGAATAACCACCCCTCTGAGAGATGGGGTTAGAAACTAAAAAATGTAAATTTTATCTCTGGATGTCTCTTTTTTTGTTTTTAAATAGCAGAAAATCCGAAAAATATATTAAAAAATCATGATTTTTCTTGTACTTATACGAAAAAAGTGTATAATAGGTTCAATATTTAGTTGAAGGAGGGGAGTAGTTGCTATCTTCATAAAGTAGAATGGCTTATTTTTTAACTTGATAAATTGCAAGAATAAGTGCAACATTTA
>NZ_KV817427.1:0-205 GCF_001814695.1 Streptococcus sp. HMSC066E07 | reverse complement strand
AGAGCTATCAAGCTCAACTGAGCCCAGAGAAACAAGAGCAGTACGAGCGCTTACTAGCCGATGAACGGTTCAAAGGCCGCCAAGCTATGATTCGAGAATTAAGAGCCTACTTAAAAGACTATAGTGATTAAACTAAGTCAGAACTTTTCTTTTTCAAAGGTCACAAAAAACAAGAAAAATAAAAAAAGATGAAAAAAGGTATTGA
>NZ_KV817426.1:0-11800 GCF_001814695.1 Streptococcus sp. HMSC066E07 | reverse complement strand
AATTTAATGATGTCAAAATATTTGCTTTTAAATTTAAAAATTATGAAACTTTTTATTTACTAAAATCTTGTATTTATTATAAATATCATATTTTTAGCTTAGTTTCAAGCAATTTATCTTTCGGAAAGAAAAAAGTCTGAAGAAAATTATTCAAAAAGAATGGTTTTCTTCAAACAGAATCTATTTTCAAGTATTAAGAAGACAATTTCCTACGCGAGGATAGGGACATAACCCCATAAAATAAGAAACCTGCTAACAAATAGCCGATAAAAATTTTAAGTGACCATTGCAACACATACGGCCAACCGTATTTTGGAATATTTAAGAAGAAATAAGCAAAAGGACTATCTTTTGCACCTGGAATAGACCATTTGATAATTAGGCCATTAAATAGAGCAAAAGCCAAATAAATCAAAGGCACACTCGTCCAAGCAATCGGGTCAAACCAACGATATTGTGAGCGTTTATCAAACAACAAGGTATCTGCTAAAAACCATAGTGGCACAATGTAATGACAAAGGAAATTTTCAAGTCGATAAAAATCAGTTGCAAGCGGTGCCAACATAAAATGATAAATGACGCATGTAATCATAATACACATGGTCACTCCACCTTTTAGCCGAAACAGCGACTGCGTTTGCCAGCGTTGTTCAGAACGTGCCATTAGATAGAGCAAATAGGCCGTAAAAGCTGTAACAATCATGTTAGATAAAACTGTGTAGTACATCAGCATTCCTAAGCCACCATGCTTTGTGATTTCAAGGTAGACTCCTGTAAACCCTAACATAAACAATATCATGCGGCTATAAAAAATCACATTTCGCTTCATCATCAACCTCAAATTTTCTTGACAAACTCTGATTTGAGCTTCATCGCACCAAAACCATCAATCTTGCAGTCAATATTGTGGTCTCCTTCTACAATCCGAATATTTTTCACGCGCGTCCCTTGTTTCAAATCCTTTGGAGCACCTTTGACCTTTAAATCTTTGATGAGAGTGACGGTATCTCCGTCCGCAAGCTGATTCCCATTTGCATCAATTGCTCTGATGCGATTATCTTCTTCAACGATTTCTGCTGGATTCCATTCAAATGCACATTCAGGGCAAACTAACAGCAAACCGTCTTCGTAAACATATTCTGAGTTGCATTTTGGACAATTTGGTAATTGATTCATATTCTCTCCTCACTAATCACCAAGCATCTTGCCTAGAATTTATCATGTTTTTACATTTTACTATAAAATAGAAAATTTGACAAATTAAAGAAAATGACTAATTGTTAAAAGATACATTTCACCATATCAAACTTGAAGTAACATTCTAATTAATGGTTCATTCTTAAATTGCTGTAAAGACGTAGTATCATAAGTTTATTCATTTCCCCAGTTCCTGAGTGCGTTTATAAGATGCAGCAACGGCTTTGATAATGTTTCCTCTGAAAGCATCTGCTTCAAGACTCGCTACTCCCGCAATCGTTGAGCCTGCTGGGCTACAAACCTGATCTTTGAGAACCGCAGGATGTTGGCCACTTTCTTTGACTAATACCGCTGAACCTAAAAGGGTTTGATTCGCTAATTGCAAAGCCAAATCTCGTGGTAAGCCAGTTTGTACCCCTGCATCAGCCAGTGCTTCCAAAAAGAGATAAACAAACGCAGGACCACATCCAGCCACAGCAGTTGCCGCATCTAACTGCTGCTCCTTTAAATGAACCAACAAACCGGCAGGATCCAATAGTTCACACAACAAGTGTTCATCCTGCTCTGTTGCTTCATCTGATAAAGCATAGCTGATAACACCAGCACCAACTGCAACAGGCGTATTGGGCATTATCCGGATTAACCGATGTTGTGTAGGAACGAGAGCTTCTAACTGCTGCAAGGTCAAGCCGGCAGCCATAGAAATGAGTAAAACAGAGCTGCGCTTTTCCAAAATAACATGGTATTCTTGTAACAAATCCGCAAATTGAGTGGGTTTAACACCTAAGAAAATCACATCTGCTTGCTCAAAGATGACTTCGTTCGTGACAGGTTCGCCACCCACTTCATTCGCAATCTGCTTTGCTTTTTCTGAGCTTCGATTTGCGAGCAGGATTTGATGTTTTTTTTGCCTAGCCACTACACGTGCTAAACCGCCACCCATATTTCCTAAGCCGATAAATCCAATTTTCATGTTTTTACTCCCTAATTTGTCCTGAACCTTGCACAACATATTTATAACTCGTTAATTCTTTTAAGCCCATCGGACCGCGTGCGTGTAATTTCTGAGTAGAAATCCCCATTTCACAGCCTAAACCAAATTCTCCACCGTCTGTGAAACGTGTGGAGGCATTGACATAGACTGCTGCACTATCAACCTGCTCTGTAAAAATCGCTGCGCTGGTGGCATTGTTGGTAATAATGGCATCTGAATGATGTGTGCTGTGTTGCTCAATATGTGTGATAGCTTCTTCCAAAGAATCCACTACCTTTACAGCCATGATGTAATCTGAAAATTCGCTATCAAAGTCGCTAGGCTCTGCTATTTCCCCTGAGATGAAAGAGCGAGCTGTTTCATTCAATCGAAGTTGAACAGGTACTACCCCACGCGCTTTACGAACAGTTACTAAGCGTTCTTCTAATGTTGAGAGAAACTGGGAAGCAATTTCTTTATGAACCAAACAAACCTCCATTGCATTGCAGACCGAAGGACGACTGGTTTTGGCATTGTTGATAATCTCTAGTGCCATTTCTTGGTCAGCGTCCTTATCAACATAGATATGAACAAGCCCCGTACCAGTCTCAATCACAGGAACGGTCGCATTTTCAACAACCGCTTGAATCAGCCCCGCGCCCCCACGAGGAATTAGCAAGTCCAAATAGCCTTTTGCCTTCATCAAGATTTGAGCACTTTCACGACTGGTATCTGACACCAACTGCAAGCAATCATCTGAAATTGCGGTCTGACGAAGTGCCGCCTTTAGCGCGGAAACAATGGCAGCTGCTGTTTTGTGTGCCTCTTTTCCACTACGAAGGATAACTGCATTCCCGCTCTTAATGGCTAATGCGGCTGCATCAGATGTCACATTTGGACGACTTTCATAGATAATTCCAATCACTCCAAGAGCTACCCGCTTCTTAGTGATTTCTAGTCCATTTTCCAAATGAGAGACTTCTAAGATGTCTCCAACGGGATCTGGCAACGCAATCACTTGACGAATACCAGTTGCCATGTCTTTGATGCGATTGGCATCTAAATACAGACGATCCAACATGACCTCAGAAATATGACCTCTTGCTGCTGTCATATCTTCCGCATTGGCTATTAAAATTGCGTCCGTAGCTGCTTCTAAATAATCAGCCATCAAAGATAGAGCTTTATTTTTCTCAGTTGTTGAAGCTGTGTTAATTGATTTTTTTGCTTGCTTGATTTTCTCTAGTAAGCCTTGTGTACTATTCATATCCTACTTCCTCTTAAAATTCTGACAATAATAATTCCAATTCAGGCGTTAGTGAAATCCAATGGTCTCGGTGAATTACCACTCCCTTTGGTTTATTGGCTTTCAGCATATCTTGCAAAGCTGACTGCCCAAAACGAACACGTCCTTTTCCTAAAATGCGCTCTGTGTCCTTTTCATAGACGGTCACAATATCATCATAAGAAAAGTGTCCTGACATTTTTGAAATTCCTGAAACAAGTAAGCTCTTGCCTTGCTCACTCAATGCTGTGCTTGCTCCTCTATCCACCCAGATAGACCCTTGACTGGTAGCGTAAAAAGCCAACCATTGTTTTTGCGTTTTCATATTTTTGGCTGAAGCAGTAAAAAATGTGCCATTTCCCTGATTTTCTGCGGCTTCGATGAGGGGTTGCTCTTTCAAAGAAGAGCAAATGTAAACAGGAACCCCTGCCATAGTGGCAATCGTTGCTGCTTTCAGCTTGGTCAGCATACCACCTGTTCCATTAGAAGAGCCTGCTCCACCTGCCATTTCAAGCAACTCCGTCGTAATCTCCTCTACCAAATCAAGGCGCTTGGCATCAGGATGATTGACTGGATTTGCCGTATAAAGCCCGTCAACATCCGTTAATAAAACTAACAAATCTGCTTGCACCATAGACGCAACCTGAGCGCTCAACGTATCATTGTCACCGACTTTCAACTCAGCAATGGAAACCGTATCATTTTCATTGATAATCGGAATGGCTCCTCTGTTAAGCAAGACAGAAATCGCTTGATGTGCATTTTTATAGCGTCGTTTATCCGCAAAATCATCTTGTGTTAGTAAAATTTGAGCCGAGACAATCTTTTTCAATAGCAGATTCGTCGTGTATTCTTCTAGCAACAAGCCCTGACCTACCGCTGCGGACGCTTGCTTGTCTGCAATTTTTGTCGGGCGTTTCTTAAAGCCCAAAGATGAGAAACCCGCTGCTATAGCTCCTGATGAGACTAAAATCACTTCGTGCCCTGCTTCATGTAGCATGGCTAACTGCTGAGTAATCACTCTCACTTTCGCTCTCGATAAACTTCCATCCTCATTTGTTAAAGAACTGGTACCGACTTTACATACAATTCGTCTATATTTCATAACCCTCTCCAAAGCTGATATATTGCATTATTATACCAAAATTTCGAGCAAAATAAAAAAGAAATGAAGCAGGAAAAGATATTCTCTCACTCCATTCCTTTTCTCAATTTCTCTAGTGTTTCTTGGAAAATAGCTGGCGCTTCTGCTGTAAATTTCATGACTTCTCCCGTCTTAGGATGAGTAAATCCAAGCGTTCTGGCATGTAAGAATTGTCCATGCCCTTTTAGCGTTTTCCGCGGTCCGTACACTTCGTCACCCGCTACTGGATGACCAATATAAGCCATGTGCACACGGATTTGGTGGGTACGACCTGTTTCCAACTGCAATTCTACCAGCGTATAATTGCCAAAACGCTCTAAAACGTGAAAACGTGTCACAGCTGGCTTTCCCTTTGCCGTGACAGCTTGTTTTTTTCTATCTTTTTCGCTGCGTCCAATCGGTGCTTCAATAACGCCTCTGTCATTCGGCAGATTGCCATGCACAATCGCCCAATATTTCCGCAGGGATTTTTTATCTTTTAACTCCTCAGCAAGCTTGATATGCGCATCATCGTTCTTGGCAATCATCAGCAATCCTGATGTATCCTTATCAATCCGATGGACAATTCCAGGGCGCAAAACACCATTAATACCGGACAAATCCTTGATATGGTACATCAGCGCATTGACCAGTGTTCCACTCGTATGCCCTGCACTTGGATGCACCACCATACCTTGAGCCTTGTTCACCACTGCGACATCTTCATCCTGATAAACAATATCTAGCGGCAGATTTTCTGCTACATACTCCAGTGCTTCTGGTTCGGGCAATTCATAAGTAATCACATCACCTGCCTTGACAGCATACTTGGCTTTCTTGACTTGCCCGTTGACTAAGATTTGTCCATTTTTGATTTGCTCATTGGCATGGCTGCGGGATAATGATGTCAAATCAGCAACCGCCTTGTCCAACCGTACACCGCCAATCTCTACTTTAACTTGCATTGTCCTCTTCCTTTAACATCATCACTATCAGTACAAGCACGCCAATCGTCAGATAACTATCCGCAACATTAAAAATTGCAAAATTGATAAAATCAAGCTGAAACATATCCACGACAAAGCCTTGGCGCATACGGTCAATAAAATTACCAATTCCCCCTGCAATAATCAAGCTCAAACCAGACAACAGCCAGGCAGAACCTTTAATGTGTTTGCTCAAATACCAAATAGCAGCTCCAATCACCACTAAAGTAATTACCGCAAACAACCATTGCTGGTTTTCCAGAATTGAAAATGCTGCTCCTGTATTTCGCAAATAAGTCAAACTCAAAATCTTTGGAATGAAGGGCTTTACTTCGCCTAATTGAATGTTTTTGACAATTTCAAACTTGACCCATTGATCCAAAGCAATTAAGGCTACAATCACAATTGGCACCATCACTTTTCGTTTCATTTTTTACCTCTTTTTGCAAAATATTCTTCCATCACAGCAACAAAAGCTGCACCGACCGGAGACAATTCTACTTCTTCGCGTTTGACATAAACCATGCGATTTTCCAAATTGTCTTTTAGCCGAATCACCGTAATGCCGTTTACGCTATTGCTATCCAAAAATCCAGAGCCTGTCGCATAAGCATCTGTCCGCTCTAAAATACCATTTAAAGTGGCACGGTCCGTCACATTAAACATCTGAGAACTGGCACTGGTGTCCACGAAATTCTCTGAATAATAGAGATATTCGTCCTTTTCCTGTGTAAAACGAACCGTCGGCAAATCTGCTAAATCTTCCATAGTAAGCTCCTCTTTCCCAGCTAAGGGGTGATCTGCCCGTAGATAGATATGCGTCTGAAAAGGAATCAAATCTATCACTTCTAGTCCCAATTTATCAATCCGCTGCATCATTCCTTTAGTATTTTGATTGTTCAGATAGATAATGCCAATCTCGCTGTGTCCTTGTGCTACTTCGTTTAAAATCTGCACCGTAGTAGATTCAAAAATTCGGAAATTCTTATCTTTTGGATAGCGTTTGGCAAATTCCGTTATCAAAGGTGGCAAGAAATCATAGTGCTGGCTGGCAATGGAAAATTCTGCCTTTTCTTCCTCTGGATTGGCGTATTGATTTTGAAAGACATCAAATCCTTTGACCAATTCTTGAGCTTTTTCGTAAAATTCCATTCCTCGACGTGTCAAAAATGTGCCGCTGCTCGTTCTACGGAATATTTTAAAACCCAATTCTTTTTCTAAATCCCGAACTGCAATGGACAAACTCGGCTGGCTGACATACATTTTCTCAGCGGCTTCACGAAAGGTGCCACTATTGGCAATGGCTACAACATAGCGCAGTTGTTGAATATTCATCCTTTTATCCTCTTTCAAGTGTTTTATCATTATACCATAAATCAAGGCATAACTAAACCTTCATACACCCATGAAATCCAGTTACTAGCAGCTTTCTGCTCAAATAGAAACTCCATTGTAAGTGACACTCTATTTCTTTCATTATACCATGAAAAGGGCGGAGCGAGAACTTTGACAAAGAGGTCTATTCAAGATATAATGTAAAAAAATAAACTGAGGACAAGGACATGGCAAATTCAAAGCTTATTACGCGGCTGAAACGCTCCGAAGGACAACTGCGCGGCATTCAAAAAATGATAGAGGAAGAGCGCGACTGTGCGGACATTATCACCCAATTAACCGCTGTTCGCTCTAGTGTCGAGCGGGTCATTGAGTTGATGATTACTGAAAATCTCACTGAATGTCTCAATCACCCTTTGGACGACCCCGAAGCACAAAAAGAGCGACTAGAGAAAGCCGTCCAATACCTTATCAAGCGAAAATAACCTCAGCAGGCGACGAAAACTGCTGAGGTTTGTTTATTTACGGTACACAATATAAGGGATGATTCCAACTATCACTTTTTTAGAAAAATAGAACTGCACAATGGGCAAAAGTAGTTCTTAAAGGAGTGTGTCCGCCCGGCGGACGAAGTGAACCTGTTTCTAGGCAAGTCGTCAGCCCGGCGGACAGAGCAAACTTGTTTCTAGGCAAGCTGTCAGCCCGGCGGACGGAGTGAACTTATTTCTAGGCAAGTCGTCAGCCCAGCGGACAGAGCAAACTTGTTTCTAGGCAAGCGGTCAGCCCGGCGGACGGAGTGAATTACTTTTAGGACAGATTATCGACCCGGTCGACGAGGTGAACTGCTTTTAGGACAGACTAGCGACTCGGTCGACGGAGTGGACTGCTTTTGGGACAGACTAGCGACCCAGTCGACGGAGTGAACTACTTTTAGGACAAGCGGTCGAACCCGGTCAACGAGGTGAACTGCTTTTAGGACAGACTAGTGACCCGATCGACGGAATGGACTGCTTTTGGGGGCAGGTTGCCAACCATTGAAAGAAAAGTCCTCCTCAATATGGTATAATAAGAGTAATAAAACAAATCAAAGGAGGCAAGTAAAATGGACTTATACGCAAAAGTAGAAGAAACCTTGAACAAGTTAAACATTCCATTTGAAATCGTGGAACACGAACCGGCACTTACGACCGAGCAGGCAGACAGCTTTATCGAAGGCATTGAAGGCGTCCGCACCAAAACGATGTTTCTCACTAACAAGAAGAAAACCGCCTACTACTTGCTCATCATGGACGACAAAAAGCGCTTGGACATGGACTTATTTAAAGAACTGGTAAAAGCCAATAGAATCCGCATGGCATCCGCTGACAGTCTGTTTGAAAAAATGATGTTGCCAGCAGGCGTCGTCTCTCCATTTGGATTGTTAAACAATGCCGATAAAGACATTCAAGTCTATTTTGACAAAGAAATCATGTCAGAAAAACGAATGAGCTTTCATCCCAATACCAATGAGAAAACACTCTTTTTAAACACAACAGACCTACTCAAATTCCTAGAAGCCATTGGCTACGAAGCTCATATTGTTGAATTGTAATACGAATAAACCCGATTAAGACAGCACTTAATCGGATTTTCTTTTATTTTACTCCACCTCGCCATGCCAGAAATTCATGCCCCCAGCTACATTGGTTACATCAAATCCTTGCGCACTTAAAAACTGACACGCAGCCGCAGAACGTGCGCCAGATTGGCAGATGACATAGTATTTCTCCTGCTGGCTGAGTAGTTTGTAGCCTGCCTCCAAACTACTCAAAGGCAGGTTTTGTGCTGTCGGAACGTGCCCTGACACGAACTCATAAGCCTCTCGCACATCAATAATGGACAGCTTTTCTGCTTGGTATTTCTTATAAAATTCAGACATGCTGATGCTAGTTTCCATATTCTACTCCCTCTGGTTTTACCATTTTGTACAAGGCAAAGGCGCCGTCTAGATTTTGAACAGAAAATCCTGCTTGTTTGAGAATGCGCTCGGCAATATAGCTACGAAGTCCACTATGACAGCTCACGATATAATCCTGCGACTTGTCTAGCTCTCCTAAACGCTCACGCAGCTCATTCAATGGAATGTGAACTGTATCTACTTTCAAACGACCTTGTTGAAGCTCACTGGCCGTCCGCACATCTAGGAACTTCTTACCAGCAGCTAGTTCATCTTCCAATTCATACCACTGGATATTGTCACTCAAACCTTCTACCAAGTTTAAGGCTGCATATCCCAGCATATTGACCGGATCTTTAGCAGAGCCAAACGGTGGCGCATAGGTAAATTCCAACTCTGGCAAATCAAAAATCGTTAGATTACCTTTGATAGCCGTTGCTAAAATATCAATCCGCTTATCAACGCCTTTTTTCCCAACACCTTGTGCACCATAAATTTTGCCACTTGTTGGCTCAAAGAGGAGTTTCAAGGTCACATCAGTCGCACCCGGATAGTAGCCAGCATGATCCTTACCACTGACATGAATAACTTGATAAGGCCGGCCATTCATACGAAGAATGCGCTCGCTCAGCCCTGTTGAAGCTGCCGTCATGTCAAATGCCCGAACAATAGCTGTACCAATGCTGCCTTTATTCTTTCGAGCTACTCCAGCAATCACATCCGCCACTTGGCGACCTTGACGATTGGCAGGCGAAGCCAATGAAATCAGTGCATCTTCTCCTGTAACTTCTTGCTTGACAACAATCGCATCGCCGACCGCATAAATATCAGGTTGACTGGTTTCATAACGCTCATTGACTAAGATACCGCCACGCAATCCCAGCTCAATACTTGCTACCTGTGCTAAAGCATTCTCTGGTTGCACCCCGACAGATAAAATGGTCACATCAGAAGCAATTTTTTGCCCATTCTCCAGCACAATGACCTTTCCCTTGTCCTCAAACCGCGTAGCAGACTGAGAAGTAACTACTTGAATGCCGTTTTTCAACAATTCAGCCTGAACAAAAGCAGCCATTTCTTCATCAAGCGATGGCAAAACATGCGGTGCTTTCTCAACAATTGTCACATTCAAACCACGCTTGCGAAGATTTTCTGCCATTTCAAGTCCAATGAATCCAGCCCCAATCACCACAGCTTCTTTTGGTTCTTTCTCCAAAGCCAACATAATCTCATCTAGGTCAGGAACATTACGTAAAGTATAAATATTTTCAGCTGTTTCCAAACCTTCAATCGGAGGCACAAAAGGCTTTGCTCCCGGAGATAAAATCAACTTATCATAACTCTCTGTAAACTCTTTTCCGTCATGCCGAACCGTCACTGTATGTTGATCTGGTGAGATAGCCGTCACTTCATGGAAAGGTCGCACATCTAAACGAAAGCGTGCCTTCAAACTCTCAGGCGTTTGCACTAACAAATCTTCCCGATTAGCAATTTCTCCTGAAACATAGTAAGGCAGACCACAGTTCGCAAAGGAAACAAATGGTCCCTTCTCAAAAATAATAATCTCAGCGTCTTCTTTTAGCCGTCTTAAACGCGTCGCTGCAGACATTCCACCTGCAACTCCACCAACAATGATAATTTTCATTCAACTTCCTCCTTTATCACTTTTAAACAACTTTTCCGGTCCAAGCACTCATGCCGCCTTGAACATTGACAACATCGTAGCCTTTTTTCTTTAGCTTTTTGGCTGCCATTTTGCTCCGCACACCGGAATGGCAAATGACATACAGTGTTTCATTTGTTGCTGGCGTGTATCTTGCGATTTCATTGAGTGGGATATTCTTCGCGCCTTTGATATGACCACGCCGATATTCAGACGGAGTCCGAACATCCAGTAGTTGAATTTTCTTTTTTAATTTTTGTTCCAATTCACTTGTAGAAATACTATCTATTTTCGTAAATAAGTGAAACATAAGCACCTCCAATTTATACCCTTATGGGGTATATTAAACCATGAAGCATTATTTTTGTCAAGAATATTGTTTCAATCTTTTAACAAAAAAAGGAAGCTTCACAAATCAACTATGCCAAGTTGCTTGTAAAGCTTATTCTTTCTATCGAATGATTCAACCTTTAGATCACTTTTATATGTTTACAAAAGATTCATCAATCTTCTTTTTTTCGACGACCAATATAACCGAAAGCTGATAAAAGTAAACTTACGCCCGTCAGCGTTGCAAGCGTTGGACCAACTTGAGAATCACCTGTGCTTGGCAAGATTTCTGTTTTCGTTGGAGTTGCTTTTGTAGGAGTCGTTGGTACAACTGTCGGAGTCGTTGGCTTGTCCGGCGTTGACGGAACTACTGGAGGAGTTGGTTTATCTGGAGTTACTGGGATCGCAGTATAATAAACATCCTTAACCATATCCTCTTGAGTGACTGTTTCTGCCGAAACAGTTGCCACATCTACTGTGTAGCCTGGAATGACTGGAGATGGAACAGCATCATAGGTTGCCTTGTCAGCTACCCAATCCGTAGTCTTCACAACATCTCCCGTTACCTTATCTTTCGTCACCGTCCGTGTCCAAGTTGCTGTTTGCACATTATCGGCTGGCGTCTGGCTACCTGCTCCATGATAACGAACCGTCAAGCTCGCTTTCTTGCTTTCTTGACTTTCTGCTGTGCCATGTTTCAAGTGAACCGTCACGTTTTGATCATGACTGCTATCAAGGTCGAACTTAGCTGGTAATTCGTCTTTAGAAACCAATTCATAGCCTTTAGCTTGATAAGCTGCAACCATTTGATCGTACTTCGTTTGTGCGTCAGTTGGTAGGTTTGTACCTGAATGACCTGTCGTCAATTCTACTTGGTTTTCTAAAGTCGTACCGGTTGTGTCATCAATAACTGTATAAGTCACTTTTTGTTTATTTAACCCAAACACTTCCTTATAAACGTACGTCACTTCC
>NZ_KV817425.1:0-47483 GCF_001814695.1 Streptococcus sp. HMSC066E07 | reverse complement strand
GTCACTTACAGTATAGTCCAAATGGGCTTTTTATGGTGTTTTGAGTTTAACTAGCACCACGGGTTAATGTTATTTTTTAATATTAGAGATTTGTACCAAGTTTGAATTAGAATGATATTTTTTGTTAAAGTAGCTATTCTGTATTTAGTTATTGGGGGATATGGGCAAATAGCTATAGAGAGTATTTATCAACGTGATAAAAAATAGATATGGATAAGAAACTTAATTTATGTTATGATATAAGTGTAATAAAGGAGAGAAAATGCAGAATAATTTACTGGTATTACAGTCAGATTTTGGTTTGGTAGATGGGGCTGTATCGGCAATGGTCGGTGTGGCTTTAGAGGAATCCCCAACGTTAAAAATACATCATTTGACCCATGATATTACGCCTTATAATATTTTTGAGGGAAGCTATCGTTTGTTTCAAACGGTGAATTATTGGCCGGAAGGGACAACGTTTGTATCCGTTGTGGATCCAGGTGTCGGTTCTAAGCGTAAAAGCGTGGTTGCCAAAACTGTACAAAATCAGTATATTGTCACGCCAAATAATGGGACACTTTCGTTTATCAAGAAACATGTGGGAATTCTAGCGATTCGTGAGATTTCGGAAGTGGAAAACCGGCGGAAGAATACGGAACATTCTTACACGTTTCATGGCCGAGATGTTTATGCTTATACTGGTGCGAAGTTAGCAAGCGGACACATTACATTTGAAGAAGTGGGCCCAGAATTAAGTATAGATGAAATTGTAGAAATTCCTGTTGTGGAAACGACAATTGGGAATGATTTTGTTAGTGGGGCTATTGATATTTTAGATGTTCGTTTTGGTTCGCTATGGACGTCTATTACACGTGAGGAATTTTATACTCTTAGTCCTGAATTTGGTAATCGGTTTGAGGTCACGATTTATAATAACGATATGCTGGTCTATCAGAACCAGGTGACTTATGGGAAATCTTTTGCGGATGTACGGATTGGTCAGCCTATTTTGTATATCAATTCTCTTTATCGTGTTGGTCTTGCTATCAATCAGGGGTCTTTTGCGAAGGCCTATAATGTAGGAGTCGGAGCGCAATGGAGTATTGAAATCAAGCGGATTGAAAAATAAATAATAAAGGAGATTATTATGAAAAATAATTCAATAAGAAGTGTTGTCGCAACGGGGATTGGTGCAGCTCTCTTCGTCGTTATTGGAATGATTAGTATTCCAACTCCTGTGCCAAATACGAGCATTCAATTGCAGTATGCTTTGCAGGCCTTGTTTAGCGTGATTTTTGGTCCGATTGTTGGATTTTTAACGGGTTTCATCGGGCATGCCTTAAAGGACTCTTTGCAATATGGAAATCCTTGGTGGTCATGGGTGATTGCCAGCGGTTTGTTTGGCTTGATTGTTGGACTGTTTCGGAAAAGAATCCGTGTTGTGCAAGGTATTTTTGAAGCAAAAGATATTGTATCGTTCAATGTAATTCAACTGTTGGCCAATGCTGTGGTGTGGATTGTCATTGCGCCGCTAGGTGATATTTTGATTTACAATGAGCCTGCAAACAAGGTGTTTGTACAGGGCGTTGTTGCAACGATTTCTAATGGTTTGACGGTTGCTATTGCAGGAACAGTGCTTTTGCTAGCTTATGCCCGCACGCAAACCAAATCAGGAAGTTTGAAAAAAGATTAGTGACAGGAAGCGGGAGTGAGACGGAGCGAAGGTTTGAAAATGTTTTTTCCTATTCTCACCACTGCGTCTTATAATTCTGATGACTATATAAACTATATAAACAAAGGAGCTGAGCATTTTTGCCTCAGTTTCTTACTTTATAATGGCAAAATGCCCTATGATGGAGCTTTTCATTTGCTTTTAGGCTTAAGAAAGCACCTAATACGGAAAATATTGTCTGGGTAAGCTTTCTGAGGCTCAGACGGAGCGAACTAGTTTTAGTTCATGTCATCCGAGGGGCAGACGGAGCAAATTGGTTTTAGTTCATGTCATCCGAGGTTCGGACGGAGCAAACTGATTTTGGTTCATGTCGTTCGAGGCTCAGACAGAAGAAACGAGTTCTTGTTTGTCCCGTCGACCGGGTCGATACTTTTAATGAGTTTTAGTTTGCTTCGTTGACTGGGTCGATAGTCTCAACGAGTTTTGGTTTGCTTCGTCGATCGAGTCGAGCATTTTAACCATTGTCGCACTTTCTCATTAACCGTGTAGGGTTTGGCAGGAAGCTGAACGCTTCTTGTTTGGTCAGATTTTTTTCACGTTCAAGGTTTAATTTTGCGGCAGTGTTAGCGGACTTCAAAATTGATTTTCATCTTATTTTCTTTTATGCTACAATAGAATGAGTAAGTACAAGAGGAGAAGTGGATGATTTTAGAGGAATTTGATGAAAACCGTCAGGCGATTATCAATCCAGAAGATTTGGTTGAGGCGTTGCCAGATTTTCCAGAAATAGTGGTGTCTTGCTTTGCCCGTGAGACCTTTAAGCGCATGCTGGCTGATTTTCAGCATGAGTTATTGACCTCCACTTCCATGGCAAATATTGAGATTCCCATTTACAAGGTTGTTATAAAAGGTAAGGCAATCGCCGTGTTTAATTCACCAGTAGGGGCGGCTGCCTGTATCGCTATTTTGGAAGATTTGATTGCCTTTGGAATGAAGAAGCTGGTTCTTTTTGGAACATGTGGTGTTTTAGATGAAACGATTAGGGAAACGTCTATCATTGTTCCTCATGCGGCTATTCGTGATGAAGGGACCAGTTATCATTACCTGCCGGCTTCTGATGAGATAGAAGTAAATGTCGGTTTGCGGGATTTTCTGCTTTCTTTTTTAACGAAAAACAAGATTTCCCATTCGACTGGGAAAGTTTGGACGACAGATGGTATTTATCGGGAAACGGCTGCGAAACTCCGTAAGCGAAAAGAAATGGGTGCTGTTTGTGTAGACATGGAATGTTCAGCAGTTGCAGCTTTGGCAGCTTTTCGTGAGATTTCCGTTTGCCATTTCTTTTATGCGGCGGATCACTTGTCAGAAGAAGCCTGGGATATGCGCAATTTAGCCAATCATGCAGACCTAGATGAAAAAGACAAAGTGGCTAACTTGGCAATGCAAATTGCCCTTGCTTTATAGAGAACATGCTATGAAAAAACCAATTATTCAATTTGAAAACTTTAGTTTTCAGTATCAAGCGCAGACAGAACCAACCTTGAAAAATGTTGATTTGACGATTTATGAGGGCGAAAAGGTCTTGATAGTCGGCCCTTCTGGTTCGGGAAAGTCCACTCTTGGGCAATGCTTAAACGGCATTATTCCAACTATTTATCATGGAGAAATGACTGGGAATCTGTGGATTCAAGGGAAGTCTGCGTTTGGCAGCAGTATTTATGACCTGTCCAACCTTGTCAGTACCGTCTTGCAAGATACAGACGGTCAATTTATCGGGCTGAGTGTCGCGGAAGATTTGGCTTTTGCTTTGGAAAATGACATGGTTAATTTGCCAACGATGAGAGAAAAGGTTCATTTGTGGGCAGAGAAATTGGATTTGTTATCGCTGTTACACCAACGTCCTCAAGACTTATCTGGTGGGCAGAAGCAGCGGGTCAGTTTGGCTGGGGTGCTGATTGATGAAAGTCCGATTTTGCTCTTTGATGAGCCTTTGGCAAATTTAGATCCGAAGTCGGGACAGGATACGATTGAGCTGATTGATCAGATTCATGCGGAAGCAGGAACGACAACGATTGTTATCGAGCACCGTCTGGAAGATGTGCTGTATCGGTCTATTGATCGGATTGTCCTCATTAATGACGGGCAAATTCTCTTTAACGGCAGTCCTGATGACCTGCTGCATACGCAGTTATTAACCGAAAATGGGATTCGAGAGCCGCTTTATCTGACTACCTTGCGTCAGCTTGGTTTTCAGCTGGAAAATTCTGCACAGTTGGCAAATTTAGCTCAGATAGATGTCTCCGCTGTTCAGTTTTTGGGTAAAAAAGTCTCTATTCAAAAACCACAGGCCCAGGATGATTTGCTGAAGTTGAAAAATGTCCACTTTGCATACGGTGAGAAAAAGGTTTTACAAGATATTGATTTTACAATCTCTAAAGGAGAAAAAATTGCCATTGTTGGTAAAAACGGTGCTGGAAAATCCACGTTAGCTAAAGCGCTCTGCCAGTTTATCGCAACAGAAGGAAGCTATACTTGGCAGGGAAGAGACATCAAAGGCGATTCCATTAAGGAGCGGGCAGAACGGATTGGTTACGTTTTGCAAAACCCAAATCAGATGATTTCTACGACCATGATTTTTGATGAGGTTGCCTTGGGCTTGAAGTTGCGTGGGATTGCAGAAGATGAGATAAAAGAGCGTGTATTGGCTGTGCTGAAAACCTGTGGTTTATATGAATTTCGGCATTGGCCCATTTCTGCTCTGTCTTTTGGGCAAAAGAAGCGGGTGACCATTGCTTCGATTTTAGTGTTAAATCCAGAGATTATCCTTTTAGATGAGCCAACGGCTGGCCAAGATCAACGCAATTATACAGAAATCATGAATTTCTTAGATGAGTTGAACCAAAAAGGGCATACGATTATCATGATTACGCATGATATGCAGCTGATGCTGGATTATTCTGACCGTGCGGTTGTGATGTTAGACGGAAAGATCTTGGCAGACAAAACACCGGCCGAAGTTTTGACAGATAAGACTTTGATTCATGCAGCGAACCTTAAGGAAACGTCTATCTTTTCCTTGGCTAAGAAATTAAACGTTGATCCACTAGCTTTAACAGAATTTTATATGCAAGAAAGGGAGGAAAGCCATGCTTAATCAGCAAAAACTTATTGGTTACCATGCGGGAACGACCTTTTTGCATCGCCTATCCGGAGCGAGTAAGTTACTGTTTTTCATTTTGGTATCAACTGCAGCGATGATTAGTTACGATACTCGCTTGCTGTTGGTCATTGCGATTGGCTCACTCTTTCTTTTTAGAGTGTCGAACATTCATTTTAAAGATGTATCGTTTGTTTTGGCTTTTGCAGGTATTTTTGCCGCTTTGAATCTTATCATGGTTTATCTGTTTGCTCCTCAGTACGGAGTGGAGATTTATGGCCAACAGACGGTCTGGTTCAGCGGATTGGGCAGTTATACCGTAACTGCGCAGGAAATCTTTTATCTGTTTAATCTGTTCTTGAAATATCTCTGTACCATTCCTTTGGCAGTTATTTTTCTAATGACCACTCACCCTAGTCAGTTTGCGTCTAGTATGAATCAAATCGGAATTCCTTATAAAATTGCCTATTCTGTCAGTTTGACGCTGCGCTATATTCCTGACCTGCAGGAGGAATTTTACCTGATTAGAATGTCGCAAGAAGCGCGTGGACTGGAATTGTCCAAAAAAGCAAAATTAAGCCAGCGCATCAAAGGGAACCTGCAAATCATTATTCCATTGATTTTTAGCTCACTGGAGCGGATTGATACGATTGCAACAGCCATGGAATTGCGGCGTTTTGGTAAAAATAAAAAGCGGACTTGGTACACTTATCAGGCTTTTCAGAGGTTGGATATTGAAGTGATTTTGCTGGCTATTTTATTTTTACTGCTGAGCTTCCTACTCTTTTTTGTCAATCACGGTCGCTTTTACAATCCTTGGTTATAAATGAGAATTGAAATGTACATAGGAGGAAGAAAATGATTGCATTGGTAACAGGAGCTTCAGCTGGTTTTGGTGAAGCTATTTGTCGTCGCTTGGTGGCAGAAGGTCACCGAGTGATTGGTTCAGCGAGAAGATTGGGAAAGCTGACACAACTTCAAGAGGAGTTGGGTCTTGAAAATTTTTATCCGCTTCAAATGGATGTGTCGGATACAAAAAGCGTGGATCAGGCCTTAGAAAGTTTGCCAGAGGATTGGCGAACGATTGATATTTTGGTCAACAATGCAGGTCTGGCATTGGGCTTAGACAAGTCTTATGAGGCAGATATGCAAGATTGGCTGACGATGATTCAGACCAATATTATTGGTTTGGTTTATCTAACACGTCAGATCCTACCGCAAATGGTAGAGCGAGATAGCGGATTGATTATCAATCTAGGTTCGACTGCTGGAACGGTTCCTTATCCAGGGGCCAACGTCTATGGAGCTAGTAAAGCATTCGTGAAGCAATTTTCTTTGAATTTACGTGCTGATTTGGCAGGACATCATATTCGTGTTACTAACATTGAACCCGGTCTTTGTGAGGGAACAGAATTTTCAAATGTCCGATTTAAAGGGGACGATCAACGAGCTGAAAAATTGTATGAAGGAGCTCATGCTATTCAGCCAGTTGATATTGCCAATACTGTTGCTTGGATTGTTGGACAGCCTCCTCATGTCAATATTAACCGGATTGAAATCATGCCTGTTTCACAAACATTTGGAGCGCAGCCTGTTTTTCGAGAAGAATAGATGAGATAGAATGGGGAGAGTATGACAGAAATAAACCTTTTGTTTTCAATCGATGATCGCTATGTCGAGCAATTTAAAACGACTTTGTATTCAGTTTATTTGAATACACCTTCAACTTTGCTGCATGTGTTTGTCTTGCAAAAACAATTGTTAGAAAAGAATGCGGAGATTGAGGATTTTTGTGCAGCATTAGGAATCATCTATGAGCCGGTTGTGATTGGTGAAAAAGCTTTTGAAGATGCTCCAAGTACTGATCGGTATCCAGAAACAATCTACTATCGCTTGCTGGCACATGAATACCTTCCTCAAGATTTGGATCGGATTCTTTATTTGGATGCAGATATTTTATGTTTGAACGACATTTGTCCTCTTTATGAAATGGAGTTGGGAGCTTCTTTGTATGCTGCGGCCAGTCATGGATCAGATGACAATATGACAGATTTAGTCAATAAGATGCGTTTGCAGAATTTTGAGGCAGAAAGTTATTACAATTCCGGCGTTTTACTGATGAATCTAGCTGAGATTCGGCGAGAAGTGAAGCGTGATGCTATTTTGGATTACATTGCTCAAAATAGTTTTAAACTCTTTTTACCGGATCAAGATGTGCTAAATGCCTTGTATGGGCATTTGACAATTCAAATTCCAGATGAATTGTATAATTATGATGCACGCTACAATGTGCTGTATTATGCTCGGAGTAAAGGAGAGTGGGACTTGGATTGGATGATTGAGAATACCGTTTTTCTTCACTTTTGCGGTCGAGATAAGCCTTGGCTGACAGAATACCACGGACGCTATGCTGCACTTTACAAGCATTACCAACATCGCAGCCGAAAAGTTGGCAGATAAAAACGAAACCAACCAATTAAATGGTTGGCTTTTCTTTTTATAACGGCCGTTTATTAGGCATCCCTGCTTTGCGCGGGTATTTATTGGGAGTTTCTTTTTTTTTGCCAACAACCGTGATATACCGCGGGTCGCCATTGGGGAGTTGGTAATGAATGTTTTCTTCGACTTTGCTGAAAAGAAGGCTAAGCGCAGTTTTTGCTTCCGTTAATTCCTCAGGAGCATTGCTGGCTTTGAGCGCTAAAAGACGTCCACCAACTTTAAGAAAAGGAATGGTCAGTTCGGCTAAGATTTGCATACGGGCGACGGCGCGCGCAGTTACAATATCAAATTGGGCGCGGAAGTCTTTATCTTGAGCAAAATCTTCTGCCCGACCATGATAAAAATGAACTTTTTCCAGACCTAATTCGTCAGCCAAGTGATTTAAAAACAGAATACGCTTGTTTAGAGAATCAATAATCGTCACATCTAGCGCTGGATAGAGGATTTTCATCGGAAGACTCGGAAAACCTGCTCCAGCTCCAATGTCCAGCAGTTTAATGCCTTTATTGTCAATCAATCCCTGTAAAATTGGCGCAATGGAATCATAAAAATGCTTGAGATAAACTTCCTTTTTGTCAGTAATAGCTGTCAGGTTGATATTTTCATTCCATTCAACGAGCAGTTCAAAATAGCGTTCAAATTGTTGCTTTTGTCGGTCTGTGAGTTCAATCTGGTGTTGTTTTAAGAGTTCATAAAATTCTTCGGGTGTCATCATTTGTCCTTACTTGTATCGTCTTGCCTCTATTATACCAAATAATCAGAAGAGAATCTTTAAAATTTCTCTTTTGAAGAAGTCAAAATGTTTATTATTTTCATTTTTCTGGTATAATATCTATAATAAATTAAAAGGAGAATGACTATGTGGATAATTATTTTAGCTATTGTAGTGGTACTAGTGCTGTTTGTAATTGCTAGTTACAATGGTCTTGTCAAAAGCCGCATGCAAACCAAAGAAGCATGGAGTCAGATTGATGTTCAATTGAAACGTCGAAATGACTTGTTGCCAAATTTGATTGAAACGGTCAAAGGGTATGCCAAATATGAAGCATCAACGTTTGAAAAAGTAACAGAACTGCGTCGGCAGGTGGCTGCTGCAACAACTCCAGCAGAAGCTATGAAAGCAAGTGATGCCTTGACGCGTCAGATCTCAGGAATTTTTGCTGTTGCAGAAAATTACCCAGAATTACAAGCAAGTACAAATTTTGTAAAATTGCAAGAAGAATTAACTAATACTGAAAATAAAATCTCGTATTCTCGTCAGCTTTATAATAGTGTAACAAGTAATTATAATGTGAAGTTAGAAACATTTCCAAGTAATATTATTGCTGGAATGTTCAGTTTTAAGCCAGCAGATTTCTTGGCTGTTCCAGAGGAAGAAAAATCCGTACCAAAAGTTGATTTTAGCGGTTTAGGTGACTAATATGCTCTTTGATCAAATTGCTAGTAATAAAAGACGAACGTGGGTTCTCTTGATTGCATTTTTTGCTCTCTTAGCGATTATTGGTGCTGCAGTTGGCTATTTGTGGTTCGATTCGATTCTTGGCGGAGTGTTGATTGCCTTTATCATTGGAGGGATTTATGCTTTTAGCATGATTTTTCAGTCTACCGAGGTTGTCATGTCCATGAATGGTGCTCGACAAGTCACGGAAGCTGAGGCTCCTGATCTTTATCATGTGGTAGAAGATATGGCAATGGTAGCCCAAGTTCCTATGCCACGAGTGTATATTGTTGAAGACTCATCACCCAATGCTTTTGCAACAGGCTCAAAACCTGAAAATGCTGCAGTAGCAGCGACAACAGGTCTGTTGAATATGATGAATCGTGAAGAATTAGAAGCTGTTATTGGACACGAAGTGAGTCACATTCGTAATTATGATATTCGAATTTCAACGATTGCAGTAGCTCTAGCAAGTGCTGTGACGATGTTGTCCAGTATCGCAGGACGCATGATGTGGTTTGGTGGTGGCAGCCGACGTCGAAGCAATGATGATCGTGATAGCAGCAGTGGTTTAGGAATCATCATGCTGTTGTTATCCTTGATAGTCATTGTTCTTGCTCCTCTAGCGGCAACTTTGGTGCAGTTGGCTATTTCGCGCCAGCGGGAATTTTTAGCTGATGCCTCCAGTGTTGAGCTGACTCGTAATCCACAAGGTATGATCAATGCCTTGCAAAAGTTAGATGGAAGTGAGCCCATGCATCGCAAGGTTGATGATGCTAGTGCAGCTCTCTATATCAATGACCCTAAAAAGCCAGGTGGTTTGCAAAAACTTTTTCACACTCACCCTCCGATTAGTGAGCGGATTGAACGTTTGAAAAATATGTAAAAATAACTCTCCTAATGACATAACTGGGAGAGTTTTCTTATCTGTTTTTCCAAGCAAGTCCAAGGGCGAGTACTCCTAGTAGAGTAAATACAGTCCAACAAATAGTCATATTCCAAACAGCAAGAGCTGTAAAAAGAGTAGTTCCGACAGGAAGGGAGAGACTAAAGAGAAGGGATAAAAAAGAGCTGGTCTGTGCGAGAACATCAGAAGGAAGGCTGTTGAGAAGAAGAGCATTGAGCTTGGGATTGACCTTCGCTGCCAGATACATGAGGAACATGGTGGAAAGAAGAGTAATTAGTTGAGAACCAAAAAATATTTGATTTAATCCAATAAGAACAATGGGAAGGATTGCCCATAAAACAATTTGGGCGACGGAGAGTTTAGCAAAGTAGTCTCTGGGAGTGAGACTTCCGAGAACCATACCTGCCATGACTACTACTTGAATGAGAAATAGTGATTGACTGAAAGTGAAATTCCAGAAAGGACGATTTAAAAGGCTGAGGTTAAAGATGGCATTTAAGCTGCCACCCAAGGCATTAATAATGGCAATGCTGGCTAGGAGCAGTATAAAATTGCTTTTTTCTTCTTTTTGGAAAATTTCTTCGCCCAATTTAAAAATTTCTTTAGCTTGAGTAAGGAAAGAAGTCTTTTTCTCTAATTTTTTGACAGTGACAGGTGCATGAGTTAGCTGTTTGCGGTAGAAATAGAGGACAGTTGAAGAAAGCAGGAAAGCTAGGGCATTGATAGAGGCAACGAAAAAGAAATTTTGATTGCTAATGGCGAGTAGCCATACTCCCAGAGCTTGCCCCGAAATAGAACAAATGATAGAGAGAAATTGAGTAAAACTATAGGCTTCCATACGATCTTCTTCAGGAATATTTTTCTGGAAAATAGGCATTTGCAAACCGCCGCGGTAGTCACTGAGAATATCTGAGATGATGTTAATTAAGCAAACAAAGGAAAAAGCGATTAGACTTTTTTGATAAGTCAGCATTGCAACAAGGACAAACAATATTGCTTGAATGTAGCCTGTGGCAATCAGCCAGTACCCTTTTTCGTGCGTTTGGTCAGCCCGCTTACCGACATAAACAGTAAAAAGGATAGGAGCAAGTAAGATAATATTGGCAGTTCCAACTGCGAATTTAGCATGGGGCAGACTTGCTGCAAAAACTACAAAAACAAGATTGTAGATAGAGGCTCCTAAGTAGTTGAAAAAGCGAGAAAGAGCTATGACACGAAAAAGTGAATTTTTAATCAATAGTTTCATCTGCTTTATCTCCTGAATATTTTTTGACAAGTTGTTTAGCGAGGCTAGGACTTTTGAGTTGAAACCTTTTACCCTGTGTGACAAATTCCCAAACCTGACGAATATCACTCTTTATGGTTCGCTTAACAATTCGACTTTCACTTGATGTGAGAGTAATTCTTTTCTTTTCAATGTATATATTCATAAATTGTTCTCCTAAAAGCTTTATTGCCACCATTATAGCGGGGTATAACAGGGTTTTCAAGGTCTTTTAGCCAAGTGGTGTCAAAGGGAAAGTGACTGGTAGAAAACGGCAGGGTAAGTTGCAAAGAAAGGCGCACAAACAGAAAGAAAATGCTATAATGGTTTAAGGAATATTGGAGGAAAAGTATATGCTAAATATTCATGAAATTCGTAAGAACCCCGATGGACTAGACTTTGAAGTGAATTTTGACTTAGTTGCTGATTTAAAAGGGCGTAACCCTGAAATTTTGGGCATCCGCGATGTGCTTGCAAGAGGCAAGGCTCAGTATGAGGACGGTCTTTACTTTTTAGACTATGATTTGTCCTACACGATTACTCTGGCGTCCAGCCGCAGCATGGAGCCTGTTGAGCGCAAGGAAACTTACTTGGTCAATGAGATTTTCATGGAAAATCATGGCGAGAAGATCAGCCAAGACTTGATTGATGATGACCTCGTTTTGGGGCTTGAGGGCGATGAGATTGATCTGGCAGAAAGTGTAGCGGATAATATCTTGCTCAATATCCCGCTTAAGGTCTTGACGGCTGAGGAAGAAGCAGGGCAGGATTTTCCAGTGGGACAAGACTGGCAGGTCATGACCGAGGAAGAATACCGCCGCCAGCAAGAAGAGCAAAAAGCAAGCAAGAGCCCTTTTGCTAGACTGAAGAACCTGTTTGATGAAGAAAATTGAGTTAATAATCCAGATAGAAGAAACACACAAATATATATTTGTGTGTTTTAATATTTTTAAATGTTAGGATTTATTCTTTTGACGTGGATATCTCTTGGAAAATTGAAAGTAACTAAGAATAATTATAACAATAACTGAATGATACCACTGATAATTCCTAAGCAGCCTAATCCAATGCAAATCCATCCAATTGTTCGCTTTTTGGAAGACGAGTTGTTTTTTGAAAATAAAAACATGCCTATTCCTACTACTAAGATGATAAATCCAAAAATCATATTGATTTGCAAACCGTTTTTACCAAAAATGCTTTCAAGCACAGTATTAACTGTATTATCTAAGGTCCGTTCCATTATTCTACCTCCATATGGTTTATTTTTTTAGTAAGCAACAATGACACACCAATTCCACCCAAAACAGTAAGGCACATTAAGATAAGAGCGGCTACATCATTTTTATTGCTATTTCCTATAAAACTAAACAGGATATTACAAAATAAAGAGGAAAGAAAGACAGCCGACAAAATGGTAGTTGGTATAGATTTTTTCAAAAAACCAATACCTACAGCTATAATCCCAGTTGATGCTGCTATCATGGACATGATGATTGTTATTTTGATTGCTCTCATCATAAGAGAGACAGTCCATGTGCCTTCAACCAAAGGACTAATGGACTCTGTGATGCCAAATATTCCAAAGGCTAGCACATTACAAGATACCATTGCCATGAGCGTAAAAAGAAAGACAACCATTAATTTTGAACATAATATTTTATCTCTTCTGATAGGGTAGGAAAATAATAAAATAGCTCGTTTATCTTTGTATTCATCAATGATAAACCGTGTACACATGGTGGCAGAGAGTGTTGCGAAGACAGCCATACTTAGTGTTGAAAATAAGGAAATAATTTTAGGATATCCTGCAAATATTTGTAGATCTGGGTCTGGATTTATTTGAGGGGCATATGCAAACAAGTAAATAAAGCCAAGCATTACAATAAAGGTAACGCTACTTGCAATTACATATGTTTTGATATTATTTCTTTTTAATTCTAATTTTATCAATTTAAACAATTTTTTCACCCCCACTCATGATATTGAAGAAATAGTCTTCCAGTCCATTTGGGAATTGATTTTCTATTGCAGACAAGCTAACTTCCTCTACAACGGTGCCATTCACAATGACACCGATAGTATCTGCAATATGTTCTATTTCACTTAATATATGGCTAGATACTAGAATGGTCATACCTTGTTCATTCTTTAGTTGCAAGAATAATTCTCGCATTTCTCTGATTCCCATAGGATCCAGACCATTTATTGGTTCGTCTAAGATGAGTAGTTCTGGTTCATGGACAATGGCTCGCGCGATTGCTAAACGTTGTCGCATGCCCAAAGAAAATTTAGATACTGGCAAGGTTCCAGTGTTATTTAGCCCAACCTTTTGCAAAGCAGAGACACAATCTTTACCTTCTTTTCCCATATAGGAGAGATGGATTTGTAAATTTTCCTCGGCTGATAAATGTTCATAAAATACAGGTGTTTCAATTAAGGTGCCTATTTCTGATAGGATTTCATTTCGCTGTTTTCCAATATCTAATCCCAAGATTTGTATCTTGCCCATTGTTGGTATGAGTAGCCCGGACAGTAGTTTAAATACAGTTGTTTTTCCAGCTCCATTTGCTCCTAGAAATCCGTAGATACTCCCTTTTTCTACGTGAATATTGCAAGCTCTGATAACCTCTTTTTTATCAAAGGTTTTGGTTAGATTGTCTGTTTCGACTGCTAAATTATGTTTCATTGTTACCCTCCTTAAAATATAATCTGTGCAATAAGTTCATGAATTTTTCAATGAGCGTATTATTCAATACATCAATGCCTAGAGAAGCCATTAGGGTTTGTAAGAAATTTAATCGTGTTAATAGCTTCTCTTCATCACAAGTAAATACCGCAGGGTCACACCACACATTTAATAATAGCAAAAAGATTTCTGCGCATTCATCAGGATATTTTGTAACAATAGATCCATCATCAATCCCTTTTTGAATAATTTTAGAAAGAAAAGGAGCATCGTTATTTACACAATCTTTCATGTAGGAGATAACAAATTCTGCACTTTTCATTTTTGGAACCATGGCATCATCTAAATAATGAATTTCTTGATTTTCAATAGTCTTTTCTAAAATAAGTGACAATTGTTCTTTTCCGCTCAGAGAGCTTGTTTGGGATAGTAAGAGCTTCATTGTCTCTTTTGTAGCTTCAGTTTGCCTTTTTGTTACAGCATTTATAACATCATCTTTCGATTTGAAATGATGATAAATGGCACCTTTTGACACATTTGCTGCTTCTGCAATATCTCGCATACTGGTTTTATCAAAACCTTTTTCTAAAAATAATTTGGTTGAAACAGTTAAAATGGTTTCGATAGTAACCTTTGAATCATACTTTTTTTGCATATTATTTACCTTCTTTTTTAAAATACATACCGACTGGTCGGTTTTTATTATATAACAAAAGGTCTTTTTTGTCAAGCAGTGAAAAATATTTTGTTCACCTAGTTGCAGTTTCGCTCTTTTTATAATTCATATCATGGCAAAGTACTTTCAATTATGCTTGCAAAATGTTACAATAAGACTAGTAACTATAAATAGGAGTAAGACATGACAAAAGCAAACTTTGGCGTTGTGGGTATGGCCGTTATGGGTCGTAACCTTGCCCTAAACATCGAATCTCGTGGCTATACAGTAGCAATTTACAACCGGTCAGCGAATAAAACAGAGGATGTGATTGCATCTCATCCTGAAAAAAACTTTGTTCCAAGTTACGATGTGGAAAGTTTTGTGAATTCTATTGAAAAACCACGTCGGATCATGCTCATGGTTAAAGCTGGGCCAGGGACAGACGCAACGATTCAAGCATTATTACCGTTCCTGGATAAGGGAGATATCTTGATTGACGGTGGAAATACGTTCTATAAAGATACTATTCGTCGTTCAGAAGAATTGGCAAATTCTGGAATCAATTTTATCGGGACAGGAGTATCTGGTGGTGAAAAAGGTGCGCTTGAAGGTCCATCTATCATGCCTGGTGGACAAAAAGAAGCCTATGAATTGGTAGCAGATGTATTGGAAGAAATTTCAGCGAAAGCGCCAGAGGATGGGGCACCATGTGTAACTTATATCGGACCAAATGGTGCAGGTCATTATGTAAAAATGGTCCACAATGGGATTGAGTATGGCGATATGCAACTGATTGCAGAAAGTTATGATTTAATGCAGCACTTGCTTGGATTTTCAGCAGCAGAAATGGCTGAAATCTTTACTGAATGGAATAAGGGTGAGTTGGATAGCTATCTGATTGAAATCACTGCTGATATTTTGACACGTAAAGATGATGAAGGACAAGATGGACCAATCGTTGATTACATCTTGGATGCAGCTGGAAATAAAGGAACAGGAAAATGGACGAGCCAATCAGCTCTTGATTTTGGTGTTCCACTTCCACTTATCACGGAGTCTGTTTTTGCGCGTTATATTTCTGCTTACAAAGAAGAACGTGTTCAGGCTAGCAAGGTTCTTCCAAAACCTACTGCTATTAAATTTGAAGGAGACAAGGCTGAATTGATTGAAAAAATTCGTCAAGCCCTCTACTTCTCGAAAATCATGTCTTATGCACAAGGTTTCTCACAATTGCGTGTAGCATCTAAAGAACAGGATTGGAATCTTCCGTTTGGTGAAATTGCTTCTATTTGGCGTGCTGGATGTATCATCCGTGCTCGTTTCTTGCAAAAAATTACAGATGCATACGGACGTAATCCAGATCTTGCAAACTTACTGCTTGACGAATATTTTATGGACGTCACTGCAAAATACCAACAAGCTGTTCGTGATGTAGTGGCGTTGGCTGTTCAAGCAGGTGTGCCGGTACCAACGTTCTCTAGTGCGATTGCTTACTTTGATAGCTATCGTGCAGAAAACTTGCCAGCCAATTTAATTCAAGCGCAACGCGATTACTTTGGTGCGCATACGTATGAACGCAAGGACAAAGAAGGAATTTACCACTATTCTTGGTATGATGAAAAATAGGATAGGCTATGGCGAAGCGGATTTTATTAGTTGAGAAAGAAAAAAAATTAGCGCAATTTATTGGCTTAGAGCTACAAAAAGAAGGTTATCGAGTTGATCTTTTTGAAACAGGAAAAGATGCTTTGGCGTCTGCGAGAGCTAATCAATACGATTTATTCCTGTTGAATTTTATGCTTGACGATATGACAGGAACAGAATTTGCCGCACAATTAAGTGTGATAAAGCCTGCTTCGGTCATCATTGTATTGGATAATCGTGATAATATTCTTCAATATACTGAGGAAATCCAACGCTTTGCTGTTGCTTACATGGTAGAACCATTCATTGTGACGGACTTAGTTGAAAAAATTTCTGCCATTTTTCGTGGGCGTGATTTTATTGACCAGCATTGTAGTCAGATGAAAGTTCCAACATCTTATCGGAATCTTCGGATTGATGTGCAAAATCATACAGTTTATCGAGGTGAAGAAGTGATTGCTTTGACTCGAAGAGAGTATGATTTATTAGCAACATTGATGGGAAGTCATCAGGCTTTAAGCCGTGAACAGTTGTTAGAACGCGTGTGGAAATACGAAGGAGCTGTTGAAACAAATGTTGTCGATGTTTATATTCGCTATCTTCGTAGTAAAATTGATATAGTGGGGCAAAAAAGTTATATAAAAACCGTGCGTGGTGTTGGTTATGTTATGCAAGAATAACTCTGAGGTGCAGGAAATATCGTTTTTCTGCCCTTTTCTAATGGGCGTATTTCCCTAGTCTATTACAATTTGTAAGCAAGAAATAGGAAAAATTTTTAAAATATTATATAAAAACGCTTTACAAAATAGAAATATATGATATAATTAAAGAGTCAAATAAATGCAAACGTTTGCGGAAAGCGCTTGCGGAAAATTTTATAAGGAGATATGAATGATGAAAGAGACATTCAAAAACATATTCAGTTTCGAATTTTGGCAAAAATTCGGAAAAGCTCTGATGGTCGTTATCGCAGTAATGCCCGCGGCTGGTTTGATGATCAGTATTGGTAAGTCCATTCCAATGATCAATCCAAACGTAGCTGCTCTTGTTACAACAGGCGGTATTCTTGAGCAAATTGGTTGGGGAGTTATCGGAAACCTTCACATTTTGTTTGCATTAGCTATTGGAGGTAGCTGGGCAAAGGAACGTGCTGGTGGTGCATTTGCGGCCGGACTTTCATTTATTTTAATTAACCGTATTACAGGGGTCTTTTTTGGAGTAACTTCAGACCTTCTTACAAAACAAGGAGCTACTGTAAAAACTGTCTTTGGTGGAACCATTAAGGTGGCTGATTATTTTGTAAGTGTACTTGAAGCTCCTGCTCTTAATATGGGGGTGTTTGTTGGTATCATTGCCGGTTTTGTTGGAGCAACTGCTTACAACAAATATTATAATTACCGTAAATTACCAGATGCGCTTTCATTCTTTAATGGTAAACGGTTTGTGCCATTCGTTGTTATTTTGCGTTCTACAATTGTGGCTTTGATTCTTGCAGTATTTTGGCCAGTTGTTCAAACTGGAATCAACAATTTTGGTATTTGGATTGCTAACTCTCAAAAGACAGCTCCAATTCTCGCACCATTCTTGTTTGGTACTTTAGAACGTCTTCTTTTACCATTTGGACTTCACCATATGTTGACAATTCCAATCAACTATACTCAATTAGGTGGGACATATGAAGTGTTGACAGGGGCTGCTAAAGGAACGACTGTATTTGGTCAAGATCCATTATGGTTGGCTTGGGTAACAGACCTTGTTAATTTAAAAGGTTCACACGCTGACCAATATCAACATCTTCTAAATAGTATTACTCCAGCTCGTTTTAAAGTTGGGCAAATGATTGGTTCATTTGGTATTTTGATGGGGGTTGCCTTTGCAATTTATCGAAATGTAGATGATGATAAGAAACATAAATACAAAGGGATGATGATTGCAACAGGACTTGCAACTTTCTTAACAGGTGTTACAGAACCAATTGAATACATGTTTATGTTTGTTGCAACACCTCTTTATTTGGTGTATGCAGTTGTGCAAGGGTTAGCCTTTGCAATGGCTGACGTTGTTCACTTGCGTGTTCACTCATTTGGTTCGATCGAATTCTTAACTCGTACCCCACTTGCAATCAACGCTGGTTTGGGTATGGATATCATTAACTTTATTTGGGTAACAGTTCTCTTTGCAGTTGGAATGTACTTTATTGCCAACTTTATGATTAAGAAATTTAACTACGCAACTCCAGGACGTAATGGTAACTATGAAACAGCTGATGGAGAAGATAGTGATTCATCTGCTCAAGCTGGTGGCAAAGTAGCTGAAGCTTCTCAAGCAGTAAATATTATCAACCTTCTTGGCGGACGCGCAAATATCGTTGATGTAGATGCCTGTATGACACGTCTCCGTGTGACTGTCAAAGATGGTGAAAAAGTTGGTACAGAAGAACAATGGAAAGCTGAAGGAGCAATGGGCTTGGTGATGAAAGGCCAAGGTGTTCAAGCTATTTATGGTCCGAAAGCGGATGTTCTTAAATCTGATATTCAAGACTTACTTGACTCAGGTGAAGTGATTCCTGAAACTCTTCCGAGTCAAATGACAGCTTCACAAGCTGCGGAAGTGAGCTACAAAGGTGTAACAGAAGAAGTTGAAACGGTTGCTGACGGTGAAGTCATTGCTATCTCTGATGTGAAAGATCCTGTCTTCTCACAAAAAATGATGGGTGACGGATTTGCAGTTGAACCTGAAAATGGGAATATCTACTCACCAGTAGCAGGTACTGTTACAAGCATTTTCCCTACAAAACATGCTCTTGGTCTCTTGACTGATAATGGCCTTGAAGTGCTTGTTCATATCGGACTTGATACAGTCAGTCTTGAAGGTAAACCATTTGAAGTACATGTTGCAGAAGGACAAAAAGTTGCAGCAGGTGATCTTCTTGTGACAGCTGATTTAGAAGCTATCAAAGCGGCAGGTCGTGAAACTTCAACAGTTGTTGTCTTCACAAATGCACAAGCTATTAAATCTGTAACGGTTGAAACATTCGGCAAAGTAGCAGCGAAAACGGTTGTTGCTAAAGTAGAATTGTAAATAGAAAAGAGAAATCATGGCAAAATTCCTGACTTTAAATACTCATAGTTGGATGGAAGATGAGCAAGAAAAAAAGCTAGATCAACTAGCTGAGCGGATTCTTCAAGAAAAATATGATGTCATTTGCCTGCAGGAAGTCAATCAAGAAATGGAGTCTGAACAGGTTGTTCAGGCTCCATTTTATCATGCGGTAGATGGTGCCATTGCGATTCATAAAGACCACTTTGCACATTGTCTTGTGGAGAGATTGGTAGAGAAAGGTCTTATTTATCATTGGTCTTGGGCTTATAATCATATTGGTTTTGATCGGTTTCATGAGGGAGTTGCTATTTTATCCTTAAATCCATTGAAACCAAGGGAGTTATTGGTTTCAGATGCCAACGATCCAACGGATTATCACACTAGAAAAGTACTTTTGGCGGAAACAGAAGTTGATGGACGGCTTGTAACGGTGGCTTCCTGTCATCTTTCCTGGTGGAATAAAGGCTTCCAAGAAGAGTGGGCACAGATAGAAGAAGAATTGTTACAATGCAACATGCCTTTGGTATTGATGGGAGATTTTAACAATCCTGTCGGTTATGAAGGCTATCAGCACATTCTAAGAAGTCCACTTGCTTTGCAAGATAGTCATGCTGTTGCTGACACAGTCGTTGGTACAGCAACGGTTGAAGGCGATATTGCTGGCTGGGCTGGAAATAAGGAAGCTCTAAAAATTGATTATATCTTTACAAGTAAAGATTTCAACATTGAAAAATCTGCTGTTGTTTTTGACGGCAAAGCAACACCTGTTGTTAGTGACCATTTTGGGTTAGAAGCAGAAGTTGCATTTTAACAATCAAAAACGGGAAGTTCAAGATAAAACTTCCCGTTTTTGATTGTCATTCTTTAGAGGTGTGGTGTTTTCCAGCATTGATAGCGTCGGCCTCGGTCATGGTGACTACTCTGTCAAACCGTGTATTGCGTGGCATATTATCTAAGCTGTACCAATAAACCTCAGCAGTTCCGTTACGAGCTACATAAACGGTTCGTTCCTGCTGTTGAGCTTCTTTTGCTGCAGCAGTCTCTTGTTGTTGCTGCGCTTGAGCGGCAGCTGCTTCTTCTTGTTTTCGTTTTTCTTCTGCTTGCCTAGCTATTTCTTGTTCTTTCGCTGTTTTTTCTGCGGACTCTTTTTCTTGCTTAGCTTTTTCCGCTTCCTTTTTCTTCTTTTCCTCTGCGGCTTTCTCCTTCTTTGTCTGTTCCTCTTTTTTACCTAGAGCAATATATTGCTCGTTTTCTTTTTTGTAGGAGTCAAACTCATTTTTTAATGTTTTGTAGTCTTTCGCGGCTTCTTCATTGCTTTTTGTTAATTTTTGAATCTGTACCTTATATTCTTTCTCGTCCTTCTGCTGGTTTCCCATGGCAGAAAACGATCCCAATAAAAGAACTACTAGCGTTAGAATAGCGATATTCTTTTTGTCTTTAAAAAAGGCAACAGAAAAAAATCTTTTCATCATAATTCTCCTTAAAATGATAACGTTTACAATTTATTATATAAAATTTCTCGAGAGAAGTAAATAGGATAACGGATTATTATATGTTTTCGTGAGGAAGGTCCTATCTTTTGTTATTTCTTAAAACATGGTATAATGAAGTATTAAGAATTCAGGAGGGAAGCAGATGCGTTGTCCTAAGTGTGGTGGTAGTAAATCAAGTGTTATTGACAGTCGACAAGCAGAAGATGGTAATACAATTCGTCGTCGTCGTGAGTGTGATGAATGTCAGTATCGCTTTACGACTTATGAACGTGTAGAAGAACGGACGCTCGTTGTCGTTAAAAAGGATGGCACGCGGGAACAATTTTCAAGAGATAAGATCTTTAATGGAATCATTCGTTCGGCGCAAAAACGTCCTGTTTCTAGTGATGAGATTGAAGCAATTGTTAGCCGAATTGAGCAAAAAGTGCGCAGTAGTAATGAAAATGAGATCGCAAGCGAGTATATCGGTGGTTTGGTTATGGAAGAGTTGGCGGATTTAGATGAAATTACTTATGTTCGTTTTGCTAGTGTTTATCGTAGCTTTAAAGATGTGAGCGAGCTGGAAAACCTCTTGAAACAGATTACAAAAACAGCTAAAAAGAAAAAGGAACAATAGATGAAACCGAATGATCAATTTTCTTTTGTGAAGAATAATCTGATTAGCCAGGACAGCACCAATTTGATTCGTCTGTATTTGCCAATTTTAGGGCTTGAAGCGACCTCTATCTATCAGTATTTTCTTGCTTTTTGGGACAACGGGAAATCATCTTACACCTTTGGGCACATTTTGAATCATCTCAATCTGGGGATGAATGCCTTGCAAAAAAGTTTAGAAATGTTGTCTGCTATGCAGTTAGTAGAGCTTTATCATACGGAGAATCATTTTCAGGTCTATTTGCAGCCCACATTGTCGTCTGGTGAATTTTTAAGCAATCCTGTTTACAAGCGCCTGCTAGAAAAGAAGATTGGTGAAGCTGCGGTAGAGACTTTGTTACCTAGTCACCCAAATGGTGAGAAGCAAGATGTGAAGCTGTCAGAGGTTTTTCAAGTGGAAGATGCAAAGGCAGAGACGCAATCAAAACAGAATCATTTTGACTTGGATTACTTTAAACAATTGATGGCGCGAGAAAACTTGCGTTTTGAAAACGAAAAAGAAGATTTGCTGGTACTTTTTGCTATTTCAGAGCAACAAAATTGGACTTGGTATGAGACCTATTTGTTGGCTAAGGAAACGGCTGTCGGTCATGTGATTTCGACCAAGCGAATGAAACAAAAATTAAATCAAAAACCTGCTGTAAGCGGATTTTCTAATGCTGAACAAACGATTATCCGAGAGGCTAAGAGTAAGTCAGCCATGCAGTTTTTGGCAGAAATCAAAAAAACCAAGCATGCGACAATCACACGAGGAGAACGTCAGTGTTTGCAAGAACTGGCTAATTTGGGACTGTTAGATGAAGTGATCAATGTGATTTTGCTGTTGACTTTTAACAAGGTAGATTCGGCTAATCTCAATGAAAAATACGCTTTGAAAGTAGCAAATGACTTTTCATATCAGGAAGTGTCATCGGCAGAAGAAGCAGTTTTGCGAATTCGTGAGCGAAATCAACAACCAAGCAAAAAAGCAAATCAAACGGCTACTTCAAAGAGCAATGTTCCCGACTGGAGCAATCCTGACTATAAGAATGAAACAAGTGTTGAAAAGCAGGCTGAGCTAGAGGAGCAAAAGAGAAAACTTTTAGCGAAATTAGACCAAGGAGGTGACTAGATGGAGAGTGTTGGACAAACGATGGCGCATAGGAAACAAGCTCGTCAATTTAACTATGAAGAGTTGGTGAAGCAAATCGTCGCCGATCCAGATGTAGTGGCTTTTATCCAGTCTGAGCGATTAACACCTGCTGAAATCAAACGAAGCATTTCTAAGTTTAATCAGTATATTTCTGAACGCAATCGATTCTTACTGGGAGATGAAGCGTATATTGCTAAGGGCTATAAGCCAATCTTGGTGAAAAATGAGGGTTATGCGGATGTTTCTTATGAAGAAACTCCAGAATTAGTTGAAGCGCAGAAACAGGCAACTATCAATGCACGTTTAAACTTGATTAGTCTTCCTGCTAGTCTCAAGGAAGCTAGTTTGGCAAAAGTGGATTTGGACGATGTTGGTCGTTACAAGGCTTTTGAATTGCTGACGAATTTTGTGGCAGATTATCCAAACTACAAAAAAGCGATTTACCTTTATGGTGATTTTGGCGTAGGGAAAAGTTACATGATGGCGGCTTTGGCACATGATTTGTCGGAAAAACGTAGTGTTTCTACGACATTACTTCATTATCCTAGTTTTGTTTTGGATGTAAAGAATGCTATTTCTTCCGGTCTAGTTAAGGAAAAGATTGATGAAGTAAAAGTAGCGCAAATATTGATTTTGGATGATATTGGTGCGGAGCAATCAAGTCCGTGGATGCGAGATGAGATTTTGCAGGTTATTTTGCAGCACCGGATGCAGGAAAATTTGCCAACTTTCTTTACATCGAATTTTAATTTTGCGGATTTGGAGCGGCATTTTGCGACATCCAAAAATGGAGATGAAACTTGGCAGGCTCGTCGGGTCATGGAAAGAATAAAATTTTTAGCAGAGGAAGTTCGTCTGGAAGGAGAAAATCGCCGATGAATGAAACGATTGATTTGATGAAAAAACATACTTCTGTTCGTCGTTTTACAGAGGAGCAGATTTCAGATGAGGATTTGAAAGCGATTATTGATGCTGGTCGAGCAGCCTCCAGCTGGAAGAATTTCCAGTCTTATTCGATTATCGTTGTTCGTAGTCAGGAAAAGAAAGCAGCCTTGTTTGATTTGGTGCCTCAGGAGGCTATTCGTCAGTCGTCTGTTTTTCTTCTTTTTATCGGAGACCTCAATCGAGCTGAGAAAGGTGTGCGACTTCACACAAATGCCTTTTACCCACAAGGAGTGGAGAATCTTCTGATTAGTTCTGTTGACGTTAGTCTGGTCGCGCAGAATACTCTTTTGGCAGCTGAAAGTCTGGGATATGGCGGGGTCATCATTGGCTTGATTCGCTATGCTTCTAGGGAAATAGCAGAGCTGTTTAATTTACCAGATTATACGTATCCTATTTTTGGAATGGCTTTGGGAAAGCCAGCTCAGCACCATGCTGTTAAACCACGCCTGCCGTATGAAACAGTCGTTTTTGAGGAAGATTATCAAGAACAGGATGCGTCTGTTATTCAGGCTTATGATCAGATTCAGGCAGACTATGCTGGAGATCGAGCAACTGATACATGGAGCGAGCGGTTGACGAATCAATTTGCTCAAAAGCCCAATCCTGCTAGCCAGAATCTATTACAAGATAAGAAATTATTATAAAGTAAAGGAAGTGAGACCAAAAACAGGCATTTCGAAGCAATTCGATTTTGTTGTTTCACCCCGCACAGATCGAAAGGTTTGGGGAATCTTTCGAAGTTGGAAATAGTCAAGTGAAACTTGACGTCAAAAGAGTTGTAAAAGCTGATTTATCAGCACATTAGCCCCCACTTAGCAGTGATTGATTGGCACTAAGGTGCTAATCAATTGTGCATGGGAAATTCTAAATTGACTAAAGTCAACAGAGTTTCTCCAAATCGCTGCGCCCTGTAATTATAACTACATAAACAAGTGAAGCTGAGCATTTTGTCCCAGCTTCTTGGAATAGAAAGAGGAACACTATGGCTTTACCAACCATTGCCATTGTCGGCCGTCCTAATGTCGGCAAATCAACATTTTTTAATCGGATTGCTGGGGAGCGGATTTCGATTGTTGAGGATGTTGAAGGAGTAACCAGAGACCGTATTTATGCAACGGCTGAGTGGCTGAATCGCAAGTTTAGCATGATTGATACGGGCGGGATTGATGACGTAGATGCGCCTTTTATGGAACAAATCAAGCACCAAGCAGAGATTGCTATGGATGAGGCTGATATCATCGTTTTTGTGGTGTCTGGAAAAGAAGGTATTACAGATGCGGATGAATATGTGGCTCGTATGCTCTACAAGACCCACAAGCCGATTATTCTAGCGGTTAATAAAGTAGATAACCCAGAGATGCGTAGTGAAATTTTTGATTTTTATGCTCTTGGCTTGGGTGACCCTTATCCTGTTTCTTCCGTTCATGGGATTGGCACGGGGGATATTTTAGATGCCATTGTTGAAAATCTCCCTAATGAAGAAGCCGTTGAAAATCCAGACATGATTAAATTCAGCCTTATTGGTCGTCCCAATGTCGGCAAGTCTAGCCTAATCAATGCGATTCTGGGAGAAGACCGTGTGATTGCTAGTCCTGTGGCTGGTACTACTCGTGATGCGATTGATACGGTCTTTACGGACAATGAGGGACAAGAATTTACCATGATTGATACAGCAGGTATGCGCAAGTCAGGCAAGGTCTATGAAAATACAGAGAAGTATTCTGTTATGCGAGCTATGCGAGCCATTGACCGTTCCGATGTAGTACTCATGGTGCTCAATGCTGAAGAGGGGATTCGCGAGTATGATAAGCGGATTGCTGGTTTTGCTCATGAAGCAGGTAAAGGAATTATTATCGTTGTTAACAAGTGGGATACGCTGGAAAAGGATAACAAGACCATGCAAAATTGGGAAGCCGATATTCGCGACCAATTTCAGTATCTCTCTTATGCACCGATTGTCTTTGTATCAGCTCTGACTAAGCAACGTTTGCATCAATTACCAGACATGATTAAGAGAATTAGTCAAAGCCAAAATACCCGCATACCGTCTGCAGTACTCAATGATGTCATCATGGATGCCATTGCGATTAATCCGACACCGACCGACAAAGGCAAACGGCTGAAAATCTTCTATGCGACACAAGTTGCGACCAAACCGCCAACCTTTGTTATTTTCGTCAATGAAGAAGAGCTCATGCACTTTTCTTATATGCGTTTCCTAGAAAATCAAATCCGCAAGGCTTTCGTATTTGAAGGGACACCAATTCATCTCATTGCCAGAAAGCGGAAGTAGGGCGGAGCTAGCTAAATAAGGCTGAACATAAAAATAGTAGAAGTGGTACAGTACAAGATAATCTAATGTACTTATGTGAGAAAGAAATATGAATTGGATAAATATTGCTAAAGTGGTGCTCATTGGAATGGCAAGTGCAGCTTATGTGAATATTCACTATGATGATAGAAAGTACAAACCGTTTGGTTTTCGCTATTGGTTATCACTTTTTAGTCTGATAGTTGTAGGAATTGCACATCTTTTCTTGGCTGCTATAACATTGGGCGTCATTTGGCTTATGATAACAAAATTCTCTATACTTTTACTGGGAATTTGGCTCCTTTTAGTATTCTTAGTAATAGGAAATACAATATTGCTAGTCGGTTTTATGAAAGTGTTGATTGCACGCACTAAGCACTATAAAAAGCTCAACAAGGATATTTTCTAAAAGAAAGCGAGGCGAACCTTGCTTTTTTTCTTTATACTGAAAATATGGTATAATGAATAGATAAAATAAAGGTGGTACTTATGGCAAAATTGATTCCTGGAAAGATTCGGACAGAAGGAATTGCTCTTTACGAAGCAGGGAAAATTGAAATTCTCAAAGTGAAAGATCAGATGATTTACAGCCGAGTGGAAAATCACAATCTGCGATATAGCTTGGATGATGAAGCCATTTTTTGCGCCTGTGATTTTTTTCAAAAAAAGAAATACTGTGCTCATCTAGCAGGCTTAGAATATTTTCTAAAAAATGATCCTGAAGGGAAAGTCGTTTTGGCAAATCTAGAAGAGGAGCAGACAACTTCAGAAGAAACTCAAACGAAGGTCTCATTTGGCAGTCTCTTCTTGGATAAAATCCTCCAGACAGAAGATGTAGCCGTTCGCTATGAACTGTCTGCTGTCGGGCAAGAAAATGATTATACAGGACAATTTTTGTGGACCTTGCGTATCAGTCGTTTACCAGATGAGCGCTCCTATGTTATCCGGGATATTCGTGCTTTTTTAAAGATTGTTGAAAAAGGCGATTATTATCAAATCGGCAAGCACTATTATGAAAAAATGCAATTAGCCACTTTCGATGAAGCTAGCCAAGAGGTGATTCAGTTTTTACGAGGACTTGTTTCTTATCAGCAGGATCAAGATGCTTCTTTTATCTTTCCAAATGCAGCTAGACATCTTTATTTTCCGTCTAGTCTGTTTGAAGAAGGCGTGAATCGGCTTATGAATTTGCCGCATTTCCGCTTAGAATACAGTCTTTATGACTATGACAAAATCTTTTTTCAAGATTTGCATGCTGAAGTAGGCATCTATGATTTTACAGTAGAGGAAAATTCAGATTATTTTGAGCTCATCATTACAGAGCAAAATTATAAAATCTTATATGGTGGTGACTTTATTTTTTATGGAGATCATTTTTATCAACTGACGGAGCAACAAAAGCGGATGATTCAGGTGATTCGAGAATTACCTGTGGATACCGATCGCAAAAAACGCCTTCAATTTGATACAAGCGATCAAGCCAAACTGGCTTCAGGACTATTAGAATTTGGTAAAATTGGCTTTATTCATGCATCGGAAAGTTTAGTAATTCATACGTTTACTCCGCTGTTTGATTTCGAATTATTGGATACTCAGGAAATTCGTCTCAAAATCCAGTTTGACTATGGAAATTGTGTTGTGGATACTCGTCTTGAGTTGGAAGAATTGCCATTTGCCAGCGATTTCCAGTTAGAACAAAAGGTTTTTCAACAAGCTCTGTCTGCTGGTTTTGAAGCAGATTTCACAAGCACCCGTCCGCCATTGCAACCACAAGAAATCTACTCCTTTTTCACAGCGACTCTGCCTCATTTTAGACGCTTGGGAAGGGTATCTGTGGCAGAAAACCTGACAGCCTTGTACCAAGTGGAAAGACCAGCAGTTTCTGTTCAGACAAATGGTGGCTTGTTGGATATCGGGTTTGACTTTACAAGTATTGACCAGACAGAAGTGGACGATGCGTTAGAAGCTCTTTTTTCGGCTAATGATTATTTCATTAGTCGCTCTGGCAAGGTGCTCGTTTTTGACGAAGAAACAAAAAGAGTCAGCAAAACCTTACAGGATTTACGAGCTAAAAAAGGAAAAGACGGCATTTTCCAAACGCAGAAGATTGCTGCTTATCAGCTATCTGAATTGTTTAAAGACCAAGAAAAAGTTAGTTTTTCAGAGGAGTTTCGCCATTTAGCCTTTGATTTGACGCATCCAGAGGAATTTGCGCTACCGACGTTAAAAGTGGAAGCAACTTTGCGTGATTACCAAGAAACGGGTGTCAAATGGATGTCTATGCTTCATCGTTACGGATTTGGTGGTATTTTAGCAGATGATATGGGGTTGGGAAAAACCCTTCAAACCATTGCCTTTTTAAGTAGTCAGCTAAAAAAAGAGATCAATGTTTTGATTTTGGCTCCGTCTAGTTTGATTTACAATTGGCTGGATGAGTTTGCGAAATTTGCACCAGAAATGGATGTAGCGGTCATTTATGGATTAAAACCAGTCAGAGATAACTTGATTGCAGAAGGTCATCAGGTGATGATTACAAGCTATGCTTCTTTCCGTCAAGATGTTGAAGAATATAGTCAATTGAACTTCGATTATCTCTTTTTAGATGAAGCGCAGGTCATGAAAAATGCACAGACCAAGATTGCTCATCATTTACGAAATTTTGAGGTCAAAAATACCTTTGCTCTTTCTGGAACGCCGATTGAAAATAATCTCGGCGAATTATGGTCTATTTTTCAAATTGTTTTGCCAGGATTATTACCTAGCAAAAAGAACTTTTTGAAATTGCCTGCAGAAACTGTCGCTCGTTTTATCAAACCATTTGTCATGCGGCGAAAGAAAGAAGATGTCTTGCAAGAATTGCCCGATCTTATCGAAGTGTCTTATCGCAATGAACTGGCAGATAGTCAAAAGGCTATCTACCTAGCGCAGCTAAAACAAATGCAGGAGCGCGTGCTTGCTTCTACAGAGGAAGAACTCAATCGCAGCAAAATGGAAATCTTATCTGGCTTGATGCGTTTACGACAAATCTGTGATACACCAGCGCTCTTTATGGAAGATTATCATGGCGAGAGTGGTAAACTAGAAAGCTTGATGGAACTATTAGAACAGATTCAGACGGGAAGCCACCGTGTGCTCATTTTTTCTCAATTCCGAGGCATGCTCGATATTATCGAAAAAGAATTGAAAAAGATGAAAATAGAGACGTTTAAAATTACAGGCTCCACCCCAGCAAAAGAACGTCAAGAGATGACAAATGCTTTCAACAATGGGGAAGGAGACGCTTTTCTAATCTCCCTAAAAGCTGGTGGCGTTGGCTTAAACCTGACAGGTGCAGATACCGTTATTCTAGTTGACCTTTGGTGGAATCCAGCAGTAGAGTCTCAGGCAATTGGTCGAGCTCACCGTATGGGACAAGAAAGAAATGTAGAAGTCTACCGCCTGATTACGCGAGGAACGATTGAAGAAAAAATTCAAGAGTTGCAGGAAAGCAAGCGCCATCTCGTGTCAACTATCCTAGATGGAACGGAATCTCGCAGTAGTCTAACTGTTGCTGAAATACGAGAAATTCTAGGAATTTCTCCAGAAACACTTGAAAAATAGCATCAATAGTTTATAATGAAGTGTTGAAAGGAATGTGCTAATGAAAGAAAAATCTTTTCCATTGATTTCTGACGATGAAGTCATGCTATCAGAAATGCCGCGTATGAACCTTTATGATGAAAGCGATCTTATCAGCAATATTAATGGTGACTATGTCGATAAAAATTATTTAGAATGGGAACCAATTGTAAAGAAAATTGCAGACAGTCAAGTAAAAGAAGGACAGGCAAAGTCTTACCAAGCGACTTCAGTTGTTCAATCTGTCAAAGCCAAAAAGTCTGCTTCAAAAAGTTATGCAGAATTGGCTAGAGAAGAAGCCAGAGCAGATTTGAAAAAGAAACGTTCGGCAGCTTATTTGACATCGGATTTTACTGCTAAAAAGCGCTCCTATCCTGCCGTTACGAATGGTAACACAGCTATTTCACATCAACCAACAGCATTTTTCCAAAAGGAAAATGGTAGTGAACTGGCAAAATACAGTCGGAATTTGAAACAGGACCAATATATTTTAGCAGATATCAAGACGGAGCCTTCTGTACATCAACCAAATGAATTGCCCAAAAAAGCTAAAAATAATTATGACTTTTTAAAGACAAGTCAAATTTACAATAAAAAAGAATTGCAAAGCCAAAGAGAGCGCCGGATAGCACAAGAGCTAAATTTAACACGGCTGGAAGAAAAATAATCGAACGTTGACAAGAGCCAAATATTTTTGTGTGAACTTGGTTTCACTAAATTTAACGCTCTTAGCATTTAAGGAGAAATTATGACAAAAACCTATCATTTTATCGGGATTAAAGGCTCTGGAATGAGTGCTTTAGCATTGATGCTGCATCAAATGGGACATCACGTTCAGGGAAGCGATGTGGAGAAATATTATTTTACACAACGTGGCTTAGAACAAGCAGGGATTAAAATCCTACCTTTTGATGAAAAAAATCTTCAAGCAGATGTAGAAGTCATTGCGGGAAATGCTTTCCGTCCAGATAATAATATTGAAATTGCCTACGCTGATGCAAATGGAATTACTTATAAGCGCTACCATGAATTCCTTGGGACCTTTATGCGTGATTTTGTCAGCATGGGAGTGGCAGGGGCACATGGAAAGACATCAACGACGGGTATGTTAGCACACGTTTTGTCAAACATTACGGATACCAGTTATCTGATTGGTGATGGGACGGGGCGCGGCTCTGCAAATGCGAAATACTTTGCATTTGAAGCAGATGAATATGAACGTCATTTCATGCCTTATCATCCTGAATATTCAATTATCACGAATATTGACTTCGACCACCCAGATTATTTCACCAGCTTAGAAGATGTTTTCAATGCTTTTAATGATTATGCTAAGCAAGTTAGCAAAGGGTTATTTGTTTACGGTGAAGACAAAGAATTGCGCCGGGTCACAGCTAACGCTCCTATTTATTACTATGGCTTTAAGGAAGGTAATGACTTTATCGCTCATGACTTACTCCGTTCTACGACAGGCTCTAGCTTTAAAGTTTCTTTCCGTGGGCAAGAATTAGGAGAATTTAAGATTCCTAGCTTTGGTCGCCACAATATCATGAATGCAACAGCAGTCATTGGGCTCTTATACACAGCTGGATTTGACTTAAATTTAGTTCGGGAGCATTTAGTCACTTTTGGTGGTGTGAAACGCCGTTTTACTGAAAAAGTGGTCAATGGAACGACAATTATTGATGATTTTGCGCATCATCCAACTGAAATTATTGCGACTTTGGATGCAGCTCGCCAGAAATATCCAAGTAAAGAAATTGTTGCGATTTTCCAACCCCATACCTTTACTAGAACCATTGCACTTTTGGACGAATTTGCCGAAGCCTTGAACCAAGCCGATGCTGTTTATTTGGCGCAAATCTATGGTTCTGCGCGTGAGGTGGATCATGGAGATGTCAAAGTAGAAGATTTGGCTGAAAAAATTATCAAAAAGGCAGAAATTATTACTGTTGACAATGTTTCGCCATTGTTAGAACACCCAAATGCTGTTTATGTTTTCATGGGAGCTGGGGATATTCAGACTTATGAATATTCTTTTGAACGTTTACTATCTAATTTGACAAGCAATGTCCAGTAACCTAATACCACAAGTCACACAAGTTACCCTTCGAGAAGCTGCTTCGGAAGATTGGGAGACAATCGTTGCGATTGAGGAGGCGAATTTCTCCACAGAAGCAGCTGGTGCAGAAACGCTCCAAAAATGGATTGAACAGGGTCAAACGAACTTTTTAATAGCAGAATTAAATGAGAAAATAGCTGGCTACATTGTAGGGTCAGCCGTTTTTTCACGTCATTTGACAAAGGAAATGATAGACAATTCGTCAAAGTGGCAGCAAGATTCTGATTTTATGACGATTCAGCGCTTATCCATTCATCCAGATTTTAAAGAGCAGGGACTGGGAACTTTGCTTTTAGCTGCTTGCAAAGAAATAGCTGTTGCACAAAATCAGAAAGGTCTTCAGCTGGTTTGTTCAGATGATTTGATTTCTTACTACGAAATGAATGCTTTCATAAATGAAGGAATTTCTGAAAGGGGAGATAGCCATGCTATTTTACATGAATTCGTTTGGGATAATCCATATTTTAAGGAGGGAAAATGAAGATTAGACAGGCAAATTTAGCAGATTTGGATGCTATTACGACTATTGAATGGGAAAACTTTGGACCAGAAGAAGCTCTGAGTCGAGAGATTTTGGAAGCCCATATCCAAAAATTAACAACCAGTTTCTTAGTAGCTGAACGAGACGGTCAGATTTTAGGCTACCTTGAAGGACCTGTTCGTCCTGAGCGCCATTTAGTAGACCAATCCTTTACTTCTGAGGTAGAAGATTATAGTCATTTGACAGAGCATTATATTTCGTTGACCAGTTTATCTATTGCTAAAAATGCTCAAAATATGGGGTTAGGTCGAAGTTTGTTAAATGCAATGAAGGATATTGCTGTTCGCGACCAGCGTTTGGGAATCAACTTAACCTGTCATGATTATTTGGTAGCTTACTACGAAAAACATGGTTTTATCAATGAGGGTGTATCCCAATCTACCTATGCAGGTGAAGTTTGGTATGATATGCTTTGGAAAACTCCCAATAGTGGAGAAAAGAATTGATTATTCTGTAGAATGCTTGAAAGAAAGGCATTCTCTTATTGCTTTTATTTACCTTTTAAGATATAATAGTAGGGATATTGAACAAGGAGGTCAACTATTTGGCTGAAGATTCACAAGAAAAAGAAGGGCTGAGTTTTAAAGAGCAGATTCTGCGCGACTTGGCAAAAGCAAAGGGAACTGAACAACCAAAACCTGTAGAAGAATCTAATGACTTGCAGGAAAAGTTAGGTTTGGGTCAATCTGTGCTTCCTTCTGCACAGGAAGAGGAGAAAACAACTGCTTCTGAAACGGATATACCAAAAGTTCAAAAAGAAGAAAGTGGCGAACCAGAGCCAGCTCCTTTAGAAAGTCCCCTTCCAACCGTTGAACAAATAGAAGCCGAAACGGCAGCTAGGGAAGAGAAAGAGTTTAATACTCATACAACGAAAGTTCCTGTTTCTTATCCAACCAATCAAGCGGTTGAAGAAAGTAAAGCTCCGGAAGAATTGGTTCAACCTGCAGTTTACGGAACAGAGCAAGACACAAAGAAACTTTCTCGTTCAAATCGGACTGCTCAAACGATTAACACGAAGAAGCGTCAAAACAAAATCGCCGGAAAAATCGTCAAAACGGTCTTAATTTTGCTACTTTTAGGGATTGGTTTAACTGGTTTCTTTGCTTATCGCTATGTTACATCAGCTTTACAACCAGTTGATGCGAAAAATACAAAGTATGTGACGGTTAAGATTCCGACTGGATCGAGCACCAAAGCAATTGGAACGGTCTTGGAAAAAGCTGGTTTGATCAAAAATGCTCAGATTTTTAGCTATTATGCTAAGTTTAATAACTATGCAGATTTTCAATCGGGTTATTACAATCTGCAAAAGAGCATGAGTTTGGATACGATTGCTAAAAAGCTACAGCAAGGTGGAACGGATACTCCGCAGGATCCTTCAATGGAAAAATTAACCATTCCAGAAGGATATACGATTGACCAAATTGCAAAAACGATTGCGAAGTTGAAGAAAAGTAAATTGTCTTCGGATACGTTCTTAAAGAAAGTGCAAGATGATAATTTTATCACTCAGGAAGTTGCAAAATATCCAAATTTATTAGGCAACTTAGCGAAAAAAGAGAGCGGTGTTAAGTATCGCTTAGAAGGTTATCTTTTCCCTGCTACTTACAATGTGACCGATAGCACAACTGCTGAAACGCTCATTGACCAAATGTTAGCAGCAATGGATAAAACCATGTCGCAATATTATGATGTTTTAGCCTCAAAGAATTTGACTGTTCACGATGTTTTAACAATTGCGTCCTTGGTTGAAAAAGAGGGTTCAACAGATCAAGACCGAAAAAACATCGCAAGTGTCTTTTACAATCGTTTAAATCAAAACATGCCTTTGCAAAGTAATATTGCAATTTTGTATGCTCAAGGGAAGCTTGGTCAAAAGACAACCTTAGCAGAAGACGCTGCGATTGATACTAATATTGATTCGCCTTATAATGTTTATAAAAATACCGGTTTAATGCCTGGTCCTGTAGACAATCCTAGTCTTTCTGCTATTGAAGCGACTGTTAATCCAGCTAAAACGGATTATCTTTACTTTGTAGCTAATACAGAAACAGGAAATGTTTATTTCGCAAATACCTATGAAGAACATGAAAAAAATGTTCAAGAACATGTTAATAGTAAATTGACACAATCAAGTAGTTCAAGTTAAAAAAGCGGGACAAAATCGTAACTTTTAAAACTTGATTTTGTTCTACTTCTGAGCAATGATGTATAAGTCTAAAAAATTGCTACAAGAGTATTTTAGACTAGACGAAGAATGCACTTTGCAAAGCAAGCGAATATTAAAAAGAAGCTGGGACGAAAGTCTCCAGCTTCAAAGTATAAAGTATATAGCTATAATATAATATAATAAACCAACGACGCGCAGTTACTGATTGCTCAAAGCATTGCTTTGAAGTGGCGGATAGAACTTGTAAAGCAAATCTCAAAGCTGTTTGCTTTTCAAGCTCGGAAGAACACTTTTGACAAAAAATTGTTTTCTTTATCCACCACCTCAACAGTCTGGGAGACTGTTGAGCAACCCTGCGGGGGTGAGACTAGGAACTAAAATTTTCAAGCTGAGTTCTGTCCCACTCCCTCAAATAGAAAGAAGAAAAAATAATGGCAGAAAAAACTTATCCTATGACCCTTGAAGAAAAGGAAAAACTTGAAAAAGAATTAGAAGAACTTAAATTGGTTCGCCGTCCTGAAGTAGTAGAGCGTATTAAAATTGCTCGTTCTTATGGAGATTTATCAGAAAATAGTGAGTATGAAGCAGCCAAAGATGAGCAAGCTTTTGTTGAAGGACAAATATCTAGTCTAGAAACCAAGATTCGTTACGCTGAAATTGTGGACAGCGATGCAGTAGCTCATGATGAAGTCGCTATTGGTAAGACCGTTACGATTCAAGAAGTTGGTGAAACAGACGAAGAAGTCTATATGATTGTTGGCGCAGCTGGAGCAGATGCTTTTGCTGGAAAAGTCTCTAATGAAAGTCCTATTGGACAAGCTCTAATTGGCAAGAAAACAGGCGATACAGCTACTGTTGAAACACCTGTTGGCAGTTATGATGTAAAAATCCTAAAAGTCGAAAAAACGGCATAATTAAAAATGAGTAAGATGAGCCCCCGTGATTGTAATAGTACCACGGGGGTTGTCTCTGCAAAACATAGAGGAGAGAAATATGGCTCGTAAGTCTCAAGTAATTTTAACCAATATGTGTCTGATTGAAGATAATCAAAATCGCATTGTCATGCAGATTCGTGATCCCAAGATGTATTCTTGGTCAGGAGCAGCCTTACCCGGCGGACATATAGAAGAAAAGGAGAGCCTCCACCAAGCAGTTGTGCGTGAAATTTATGAAGAAACGGGACTAACAATCCATCATCCTAGACTGGTTGGTATGAAACATTGGTACACGGCAGAAGGCATTCGTTATCTGGTCTTTCTTTATCGCGCAAATGAATTTTCAGGACATCTTCGTTCATCAGAAGAAGGTGAAGTTAAGTGGGTGGCGCGTGAAGAGTTGGACACTCTCGAATTGGCTTATGATTTAAAAAATTTGCTACGTATTTTTGATGACAAATCGTTGTCAGAATTGTTTTATAGTGAACGTTTAGAAAATGATTTTGTTCGCGAATTTTGGTAATTTTATTTTTGAATGAGAACATTTAAATTGAACGGCAAGCAAAAAGCTGGAACAATCGTTCCAGCTTTTTGCTTATCTTGAACGTTGTTTTCCAGCGTTACGATTTTTCTTTTTATTTTGTTTTCTATTTTCAATAACGGCCTGTGCTTGAGGTGTCACATCTTTTTTACGACCAGAATTTTTAATGGCTTTAGGCGGATTATTTTTGTATTCTTCAGCTACGCGTTTTCTGAGCTGAGGACGGATGTAATGATTGATAATCAATTGTTGAATGATCATAATGAAACCACCGACTACCCAGTAAAGTGTGACACCTGCAGGAGCTGTGAACGAGAAGATGACAATCATGAGCGGGCTCATGTACATCATTTTCTTCATTTGCTCTTTTTGAACCTCATCAACGCCGACAAGGGTCAAAGCAGATTGAATAAAATACAAAACTCCGACGATAACAGTAAGGAGAATGCTGGCTTTTCCGAGTGGAATTCCTAGGAATACACTCTTAGCCACTCCTTCAGTGTATTGAGCAGAGAAATAGAGGGCAGAGAAAAATGGTAATTGAATCAGGAGAGGAAGGCATCCGATACCTCCGAGCATATTGACACCATTTTCTTTTTGAGCAGCCATGAGTGCTTGCTGAGCAGCAAGCTTTTCTTCTTGTGTTTCAGCATTTTTCATACGTTCTTGGATAGGCTCAAAAATAGGCTTCAAGTAGTTCATCTTTTCAGATTGATAAGTTGCTTTCCATGATTGATAAAGTCCTAGTGGCAAAATGATCAGCCGCACAATCAGGGTAACAATGATAATAGCAACACCAAAACCTAGCCCCATGTTATTAGCAAAATACTGAATGGCAAGGCTCATTGGTCTTCCAATGATATCCCAGACAAACCCAGCAGGCTTACCATCTTTTACTTGCACACATCCTGAGAGCAGCAGAAGCATAGATAACCCTAATCCTGAGAATAAAATACGATTTAATTTTTTCACGTGTTTGTTTCCTTTTTCTAAAAAATAATACCTTTCTATTCTACTGTTTTTTTCCTAAATATACAATAGTTCTTAGGACTTAATTTGCAATTTTAAAATCTGAATAGGATTCAAAATTCGTCATTGTAACATCTAAATAGTTGACTTTTGAAAATGGCGTTGGCCCTTTGCGGATTTCTTGGATAAATTTTGCCATAAGGGCAGAGTTTTCTGCTTGCGCCAAAATCTCTACGGTACCATCTTCATTATTCCAGACACGCCCTGTGATACCGCCAATTTCTGTGGCAAGTGTGTAAACACCCCAACGAAAGCCAACTCCTTGCACGCGACCTTGTGCAATCATTCTTACTTTTTGCATGTGAACCTCCTTTTTGTGATATAATAGTTCTATGAATATTATAACCTCAAAAGCGAATAATGTGGTAAAAAATACTAAAAAATTACTTCAAAAAAAATATCGAAAAGACTCATACTTAATTGAGGGCTGGCATTTATTTGAAGAAGCAGTCAATGCACAAGCTAAAATTAGGCATATCTTTGTTTTAGAAGAATTTGTTGACAGAGTGCAGGATTTTCCTCAAGTTTATGTAGTGACGGCAGAAATTTTGGCGGATTTAGCTGATTCCAAAACACCGCAGGGAATTGTAGCAGAGCTTGCTTTTGAGGAAGCGACGATTCCTTCAGTTCTCAAAGGGAAATATCTCTTTTTAGAAGATGTGCAGGATCCAGGGAATGTGGGCACGATTATCCGAACAGCTGATGCGGCTGGTTATGACGGGGTGTTTATTTCGCAGCATTCAGCAGATATTTACAATCTGAAAACTCTACGCTCCATGCAAGGCAGTCACTTTCATTTGCCTATTTACCGAGTAAAAACAGCAGATTTTCTTGACCTTGCTAAACAGGCACAATTGCCGATATTGGCAACAACGCTTTCAAAAGATTCGATGGATTATCGGAAGTTAGCACCACTGTCGAATTTTGCTCTTGTGTTGGGAAATGAAGGTCAGGGGATTAGTTCTGAAATGGCAGAAGCAGCTGATTACCTCATTCATATTTCGATGAAAGGACGAGCTGAGAGTTTAAATGTCGCCGTGGCAGCAGGAATTCTCATCTTTGCTTTAAGCTAAAATTTAGAAATATATTTATAATTAGAAGCACATGGAGGTGGTTCTATGCTTTATAAAGAAGACAAAGAGTATATGGAGCATGTTGGACAATTGATTGCTCAACCACGCGTCCAGAAATTAAAAACTATAACCCACCATATTTATTCCAATCGCTTGGAGCATTCGATTCATGTTAGTTATACGAGTTATAAAATTGCTAAAAAATTAGGTTGGGATGCAAAAAGTACCGCACGTGGCGGACTTCTGCACGATATGTTTTATTATGATTGGCGGGAAACGAAATTTAATAAAAGTCATGCTTGGGTACACCCTCGCTTAGCAGTACGAAATGCACGGAAAGTAACCAATTTAAATAAAGTGGAAGAAGACATCATTATCAAACACATGTGGGGAGCAACATTGGCACCACCACGGTATAAAGAAGGCTATATTGTCACCATGGTGGATAAATACTGGGCGATCAAGGAAGCCATGGCGCCAGTTCGGAAAAGAATGGCTAAAAGAAGACTTTTTCATCGAAAAATGTTAAAATCGTAACATATCATAATAAAGGAGAGAGCTTATGAACAATACAGTTATTCAAGAAAATAGTGGTATCAATAGTTTTTACGCTAAAGTTTATTCATTAGTCGGTATGGGGATTGGCATTTCTGCCCTTGTCTCGGCTTTGATGTTAACAATATTTCAAGATGTGATTTATTCAGTAATAATGGCGAATAGTTGGATTTTTTACTTAGCTATTTTTGCTGAGTTGGTTCTTGTCTGGGTAGCTTCAGGAATGTCTGCCAAAAACAATCCAGCTGCATTGCCAACTTTTCTAGTTTATTCGGCTTTAAATGGCTTTACGATTAGTTTAGTGTTGGCTCTTTACACACAAGCAACGGTTTTAGCAGCCTTCATTACTTCTTCAGCGATGTTTTTTGCTATGGCATTGATTGGGAAATTTACCAAAAAAGATCTTTCTGGTCTGGGCAGATCCTTTATTGCAGGTCTGATTGGAGTTATCATCGCTAGTTTGGTGAATATTTTCCTTAGAAGTTCTGGACTAGATTTCATCATTAGCATTATTAGTGTGATTATCTTCTCTGGATTGATTGCTTGGGATAATCAAAGAATTCGCTATGTCTATGAGCAATCAGGCGGAAATGTAGCAGCTGGTTGGGCAGTTTCACTCGCCTTAAGCCTTTACCTTGATTTTATCAATCTGTTCCTCAGCATTCTTCGTATTTTTGGAAGAGATAATTAAAAGCAAGAATTAGAAGTTGGACTGGTTTCAGCTTCTTTTTTTATGATATAATAAAGCAAATGAAAAGAAAGTATGAGACTAGTTATGAAAGAACCTTATATCAGTCGTGAAAAATTAGCTGAAATCACAGCTCAATTTCCAACACCATTTCATTTGTATGATGAGAAAGGTATTCGGGCAACAGCTCGTGCGCTTCAGAAAGCCTTTTCTTGGAATCAAGGATTTAAAGAGTATTTTGCAGTAAAGGCAACTCCAAATCCGGCTATTTTGAAAATCTTGAAAGATGAAGGCTGTGGAGTAGATTGCGCCAGCTATGTAGAACTTTTGATGAGCCAAAAAGTAGGTTTTTCAGGAAATGACATGATGCTTTCGTCCAATGACACGCCTGCAAAAGAAATGCAATTTGCGCGTGAATTGGGAGCTACTATCAATCTTGATGCTTATGAAGATGTTGCATTTTTACAGGAAGTGGCGAGCATTCCAGAAATTATTTCTTGCCGCTATAACCCAGGCGGTGTATTTGAGTTGGGAACAGATATTATGGATTCTCCAGAAGAAGCCAAATTCGGGATGACCAAAGAACAACTCATCCAAGCATTTAAAGATTTAAAAAATTTGGGCGTTAAAAAATTTGGGATTCATGCCTTATTAGCTTCTAATACTGTTACGAATCATTATTATCCTGAATTAGCCCGTCAGCTATTTGAATTAGCCGTTGAGGTCGTAGCTGAGACCAATGTGGACCTGGATTTTATCAATCTTTCAGGCGGAGTAGGCGTTCCTTATCGTCCAGAAGAAAAAGCAAATGACATTTTAGCGATTGGGCAAGGAGTTCGCCGAGTTTATGAGGAAATTTTAACACCTGCAGGTTTAGGAAAGGTTAAAATTTTTACGGAACTGGGACGTTTTATGCTGGCCCCTCATGGATTATTGGTGACGAAAGTATTGCATAAAAAGAAGACTTATCGCACTTACATTGGTGTAGATGCTTCAGCAGTGAACCTGCTGCGCCCGGCTATGTATGGCGCTTATCACCATATTACAAATATGGATTACCCAGACGGACCGACAGAAATAGTGGATGTGGTCGGCAGTCTTTGTGAAAACAATGATAAATTTGCTATTCAGCGCGAACTGCCGATTACCAATATTGGGGATACCTTAGTGATTCACGATACAGGAGCACATGGTTTTTCAATGGGCCATCAGTACAATGCTAAACTTCGTTCAGCTGAAATTTTACTGGAAGAAGACGACGGTGTACGAATGATTCGGCGTGCTGAAATACCAGAGGATTACTTCGCAACTTTGTATGGCTTTGATTTTGAAAAATAGACAATTTTTGATATAATAAGAAGATGTAAAAAGGGAAAAGAGGATTACATATTTATGAATTTACTATTAGCTATTTTGTTGATTATTGTGGCTTTTTTTGGTGGCATGCTCGCTGGAATGTATCTAGTTCGCAAACAAATTGAAAAAGAATTTGCAGACAATCCACGTTTGAATATTGATGCGGTTCGTACGATGCTATCTGCAAATGGACAAAAGCCAAATGAAGCAAAGGTACAACAAGTGTATCGTCAAATTAAAAATCAACAAAAAGCAGCACTTGAAAATGCTAAAAAGAAAAAATAAGCTGTTAAAACAGTATAAAATTTGATTTTTAAAGAGATAAATGAATGGGGATTTGGGACTTGCACCCAGTCCCTTCTTTAGAAAGAAGAACTTATGGATAATCGACCAATTGGTTTTTTAGACTCAGGAGTGGGCGGTTTGACAGTTGTTCGTGAATTGATGCGGCAGCTTCCACATGAGGAAGTGATTTATATCGGTGATTCTGCACGTGCGCCTTATGGTCCAAGACCAGCAGATCAGATTCGCGAGTATACATGGCAATTAGTGCAATTTCTCTTAACTAAAAATGTCAAAATGATTGTTCTCGCCTGCAATACAGCTACTGCTGTGGTTTGGGAAGAAATCAAAGAAAAATTGGATATTCCAGTTTTGGGAGTGATTTTACCGGGAGCTAGCGCAGCAATTAAAGCCTCTCAACATGGGACGATTGGCATTATTGGAACGCCAATGACGATTCAATCAGATATTTATCGGCAAAAAATCGAACGTCTCTTACCAGAAGTGGAGGTGACAAGTCTTTCTTGTCCCAAGTTTGTCCCACTGGTAGAGTCTAACGAGCTGTCGTCTAGCATTACGAAAAAAGTGGTCTATGAGAGCTTGATGCCGCTAAAAGGCAGGGTAGATACTTTAGTGTTAGGCTGTACGCATTATCCTTTGCTAAAACCAATCATTCAAAATGTAATGGGACCAACAGTGAAACTGATTGATAGTGGAGCAGAATGCGTGCGGGACATTTCTGTTTTGCTCAATTATTTTGAAATCAATCACAGCAGAGAAGGAGAACTTCCTCAACACCGCTTTTTTACAACAGCAAATGCGAAAAGTTTTGCTGAAATTGCAGAAACGTGGCTAAATAAAGAAATAAATGTGGAGCATGTGACCTTATGAGTAGCAAAATTTATGAGTATAAAGATACCCAAAATTGGTATGTTGGAGAATGGTCTTCTCGTGGTGGAACTTTCCATTTTAAGGATGTTGATTCGGAAGAACTCAGTCGTATGGAAGAAGAGCTCTGTCAATTAGTAGTTGAAGGTCAAGCATTTTCTGTTACGGTTATGCAATATAGCTCAATGATGTCGTTTGTCCAATTCGTCTTGCAAATGATCAATGAGAATCAAAATTCACAGTTTCAGGCGCAATTTCATAAAGGTGCTATTCTGATTACGGAAAAGGGACAATTAGTTTTAGTGCACTTACCTGAAAAAGGTGTCAAATTAAATGTTTTCTTTTCTCAACAAGAATTGTCAGGTTTGACAGTAGGAGATACGATTTTAATTGCTACTCGTAATGAGGGAAAGACCGCTGAATTCCGCAGAATCTTTGAAAAATTAGGCTATCAGATTGAAAATTTGAATGACTATCCTGATTTACCAGAGGTCGCAGAAACTGGGATGACTTTTGAAGAAAATGCTCGTTTGAAAGCAGAGACCATTTCTAAGCTGACTGGCAAAATGGTATTGGCGGATGACTCAGGCTTAAAAGTGGATGCACTAGGTGGTCTTCCTGGAGTTTGGTCTGCTCGTTTTGCTGGAAATGATGCAACAGACTTAGAAAACAATGCAAAATTGCTACATGAATTAGCAATGGTTTTCGACTTGAAAGATCGCTCTGCACAGTTTCATACCACTCTGGTAGTGGCAAGTCCTGACAAAGAAAGTCTGGTCATAGAGGCTGACTGGCCAGGCTATATCAATTTTGAGCCGAAAGGTGAAAATGGATTTGGCTATGATCCTTTATTTTTAGTAGGTGAAACAGGCAAAACATCTGCAGAATTAACAATGGAAGAAAAAAACGCTCAATCACATCGAGCTCAAGCAGTTCAAAAATTAGTGGAGGTATTTCCAACATGGCAAAACAAACCATCATCGTAATGAGTGATTCTCATGGAGATCGTGCTATTGTAGAAGAGATAAAGACCTATTATCTCGGAAAAGTAGATGCTATTTTTCATAATGGTGATTCTGAGCTGCCAAGTGATGACGAAGTGTGGCAAGGAATTTACGTTGTAGCAGGGAACATGGATTTCTATGGTGGCTATCCAGATCGTTTGGTGACGGATTTAAATGGTACCGTTATTGCACAAACTCATGGTCACCTTCAGCATATCAACTTTGGTTTTCAAAAATTGGATTTATGGGCACAAGAGGTAGATGCGGATATTTGTTTATATGGGCATTTACATATTCCAGATGCGTGGATGGAAGGAAAAACACTCTTTTTAAATCCCGGCTCTATCAGTCAACCGCGTGGTGTTATCAATGAGCGACTTTATGCTAAGGTAGAGATTAGTGATGATGCATTTCAAGTGAACTACTATACGCGTCAACACGAACTGTATTCTCGCCTATCAAAGGAGTTTACTCGATGATTGCCAAAGAATTTGAAAATTTTCTCTTACAGCAAGAAGATACTTTTTTAACACCGGCAGAAAACTTGGCTGTTTTGATTGATACTCACAATGCTGATCATGCTATTTTGTTGTTAAGTCAGATGACCTACTCACGAGTACCCGTGGTGACAGATCAGAAAAAGTTTGTTGGCACCATTTCGCTGACAGATATCTTGTCTTATCAGATGCAGCACGAAATTCCTGACGAGGAGTTTATGACAACCGATATTGTGCACATGGCAAAAAAAGATGATTTGACAGTTGGTCCAGATTTTACATTGACAGAAGTGCTGCATAAGTTAGTAGATGAGTCCTTCTTGCCAGTTGTTGATCGGGACAATACATTTCAAGGAATTATTACACGTAAATCTATCCTAAAAGCAGTTAATGCTCTTTTGCATAGTTTTGCGAATGAATACGAGATTCATCCAAAATGAAAGAAGAAATAACAACCTTTTTAGAAGGAAAAAATTTATCTGAGAATTCAAAAACAGCTTATTTTTATGATTTGGAGCAATTCGTAGATGTGACCCATGCAAAAATTACAGAGACCAATCTGCGGATTTACCAAGCTTCTATCGCTGACTTCAAACCATCTGTTCAGAAACGAAAACTATCTGCTATCAATCAATTTTTGCATTATTTATACAAGCAACGGTTGATTTCAGACTTTTATCGTTTGGAGTTGCCAAAAGTTGGTATTCCGAAAGAACACGATGCGGAAATTTTGGATTTGTCTGATTTTTATGCAGATACAAATCAATACAACGGTCGCTTGATTGCGCTTCTCATTTTAGAAATGGGGCTTTTACCAAGCGAAATTTTACAGTTGAAAGTAGCAGATGTCAATCTGGATTTTCAGATTATTCGCATTGAGAAAGCAGGTCAAAAGCGTATTGTGCCCATTCCAGACCAGTTGATTGGAGAACTGGAAACAACTCTGGAAGGAACTTATTTGTTAGAAAAGAATGGGAAAAGCTATTCGCGCCAATGGGGCTTTCGTCAATTAGAAGCTTTTTTGATTGAAAAAAATCAAGCTACTTTATCAGCTCAGAGTTTGCGAGAGCAATATATTTTACGTCAGCGAGAGCAAGGTGTTGAATTGTATGAAATTGCGCGCAATTTAGGCTTGAAAACAATGATGACATTAGAAAAATACAGATAATGGACATAAAAATTAAAGATTTTGAAGGCCCATTGGACTTATTGCTTCATTTGGTGTCAAGATATCAAATGGATATCTATGATGTGCCGATTACAGAGGTCATTGAGCAATATTTGGCTTATGTGGCGACTCTTCAAGCAATGAAGTTAGAAGTGACGGGAGAATACATGGTTATGGCAAGTCAGCTCATGTTGATTAAAAGCCGAAAACTCTTGCCAAAAGTAGCTGATAGCTTAGAAGCTGAAGAAGATTTGGAGCAAGATTTGCTTTCTCAAATTGAGGAATATCGGAAATTCAAATTATTAGGTGAGAAAATGGCGGAGCAACATGAAGAACGAGCTCTTTATTACTCTAAACCTAAAATTGAATTGGTGTATGAAGATGCAACATTGCTCCATGATAAGACAACGATTGATTTGTTTTTGGCTTTTTCTAAATTGATGACGCAAAAAAGAGAAGAATTTGCCCAAAGTCATACAACGATTGTCAAAGATGAATATAAAATCGAAGACATGATGGATGTGATACGTGAGCGCTGTTATTCTCAAGAAGAAATTGCTCTGCAAGCCATTTTTTCAGAAACAAAAGATATGAATGAAGTGATTACCTTATTTTTAGCGACATTGGAACTAGTAAAAGTCCAAGAAATCCAAGTAATGCAAGAAGAAAATTTTGGGAATATTTATCTAATAGGAAAAAGAAATGAGTAAGTTAGCAGAGATTGAAGCCCTGCTCTTTGTAGCGGGCGAAGACGGCTTGCGGGTCCGTCAAATAGCAGAGCTCCTCTCTATACCTCCGACAGGTGTGACACAGAGCTTGGAGAAATTGGCAGAAAAGTATCAAAAAGATGAAGATTCGAGTCTTGCCTTGTTAGAGACGTCGAATACTTATAAAATTGTTACCAAGCAAGATTTCGCTGAATTGTTGCGGGAATATTCAAAAGCCCCTATCAATCAAAGTTTATCAAGGGCTGCCTTGGAAACCTTATCCATTATTGCTTATAAGCAGCCCATTACGAGAGTGGAAGTGGATGAGATTCGTGGAGTCAATTCTAGTGGTGCGATTTCAAAGTTGCAGATATTTGACTTGATTCGTGAAAATGGAAAAAAAGAAGTGCTAGGGCACCCAAATCTTTATGTGACAACGGATTATTTTTTGGATTATATGGGAATCAATAGCTTAGAAGAATTGCCAATAGTAGAAGAAACAGAGTTAATAGCAGAAGAAAGTCAGCTATTTACCGAAAGGATAGAGGATGAGAATCAATAAATATATTGCCCATTCTGGGATTGCAAGCCGTAGAAAGGCAGAAGAGTTGATAAAACAAGGGCTTGTCACTGTGAATGGACAAGTTGTTCGTGAGTTGGCAACGACGATTAAGTCAGGTGATCGTGTTGAGGTCAGTGGTCAGCCGATTTACAATGAAGAAAAAGTGTATTATCTCTTAAACAAGCCTCGCGGTGTCATTTCTAGCGTGACAGATGACAAAGGTCGTCCAACGGTGGTTGATTTGTTGCCAAATGTCACAGAGAGAATCTATCCAGTTGGTCGACTTGATTGGGATACGTCGGGTGTTTTGATTTTGACAAATGATGGCGATTTTACAGATGAGATGATTCATCCTAGAAATGAAATTGATAAGGTCTATGTAGCTCGTGTCAAGGGGGTGGCTGATAAAGAAGTTCTCCGTCCCTTGACAAAAGGTGTGGAAGTTGACGGCAAAAAAACCAAACCAGCGGTTTATGAAATTCTGAAAGTAGACCCGATTAAGAATCGTTCGGTTGTCCAGTTGACCATTCATGAAGGACGAAATCATCAAGTGAAAAAGATGTTTGAAGCGGTTGGTTTGCAAGTAGATAAACTTTCTCGTACGCAATTCGGTCATTTGAATTTAACGGGACTTCGTCCAGGTGAAGCTCGCCGTCTCAATAAAAAAGAGGTCAGCCAGTTACATAACCTAGCTGTGACGAAGAAAAAATGATGAAAAAAATCCTTATTGCACCAGTGCGTCTTTATCAAAAGTTTATCTCGCCAGCCTTTCCACCTTCTTGTCGCTATCAGCCGACTTGTTCAAATTATATGATTCAAGCGATTGAAAAGTACGGTGCTAAAGGTGTCTTAATGGGAACAGCACGTATTTTGCGTTGTCATCCTTGGGCAGAAGGAGGAGATGATCCTGTGCCGGATGTATTTAGCTTGAAGCGTAACTATGCAGAAGACAAAGAAAGAGGTTGAGACGCTTCCTCTATAAAAGGGGCAACCAGAGATTCTTTATAAAATACTATAACTTAATAGTACAAATAAGAAAAACGAACAATTTTGATATTCTAACTAACAGAAAATCAAAATTGCTCGTTTTTTGTATTTCTCGCTGGCCTTTTGTTGCCTGTTCATCTCATACTCAATGAAAATTGAAAAGTTTTAAAGGCATTCGTTGTGTGAAATCTAACTATATTTTCTATAAAGTAAGCTTAGACGAACGATTAAAATATCTTGAATCTACTTCGTATTTACTCTTCATTTAAAGACTGATATAATAATCATGAAAGCGCTTGTAAAATTAATTTTAAAAAGGAGAACAAATGGTTTTGGAAACAAGAAATATTGCTATTCAAGATACTTATGGTGAGCGATTCCAGCATTGTTGGGGATGTGGTTCTAAGAATGAGTCAGGCTTGCATTTAAAAACTTATCCTAGTTTAAACGGAACTAGTTGTATTAGCAAGATAACACCAGCTCAACAGTATACCGGTGGTGTTCCAGCTAATCTATTTGGCGGTATGATTGCCATGATTTTTGACTGTCATGGTACCGCTTCAGCAGCCTGGTTTGCTCATCAAAATAAGGGCTTAGATTTGACAGAAGAAACGGTCATTGGACGATTTATCACAGCTCGCTTGGAAATAGATTATAAAAGTCCAACGCCCATTGATGAGGAAATTACGGTCATCTCTCGACTTGAAGAACTAGGCCAAAGAAAAGCCATTGTGGCAATGGAGATGACAGTAGCGGGTCAGGTTCGTGCCAAAGCTAGAATGGTAGCAGTCGCAGTGAAAGATAACATGTAGTATGTTTCGAAGATGAGACTATATACTAAATTGTTGTTTCATTTAGTTCCTATACGGTAAATTTTAAAAAAGTGAAAAATGCTTTCTCTATAATATAATCAGAGTGAAAAATTATGGAATGTTAGTTTGTCTCTAATATTCTTTTTGTGTTTAAATAGAATCATCATAGCTTATCTGATAAGAAGTAGATAGTATACTAATCTCAGTGGAAAATGAGTAAGGGTTATTGTTGCTTTTTGCGATAAACATAATAAACTACTAATCACAAATATCTCACTAGGATTACACACCTAATGAAGACTTTATATTGGCTCACATAGTCTTTTAAGCAAGTGTAGCAAAATCATGGAATTTATTTAGGTTTCATCTATTTAAAATTTTTTTAATTATTTGAATAGTTT
>NZ_KV817424.1:0-261 GCF_001814695.1 Streptococcus sp. HMSC066E07 | reverse complement strand
TCCTTATAAACGTACGTCACTTCCGTCGTCCCTTTGACAACCTGGCCTTTCTCCTGACCTTTGGTCTTCTCGGAAACCCGTTCATAGGTCTTCCCGTCTGGCGTCACAATCGTTGCTAACGCATGGGGCGTCGTATCATAAGGCGTATTGGTGGAGGCTCCTTCAACGACTTTCACATCCGCTTGGAGCTGGTGACCGGACTCATCTTGGTAATGAACCGTCACATTCCCAAACACTTCCTTATAAACGTACGTCACTTCC
>NZ_KV817423.1:0-2577 GCF_001814695.1 Streptococcus sp. HMSC066E07 | reverse complement strand
ATTGTTTCTCAAGGAGATGATAACTCTCCTTATGGGAACAAAGATGAAACAACCTCTTATCCTGTATATGAAATCCCAGAAGCATGGAGATATATTAAATTTGCTAGCCTAGTTAACTTCAGAATAGGAAAAACTCCTCCACGCAGTGAAGCTACTTTTTGGGGAACTGAAATACCTTGGGTATCTATATCAGATATGCCTATATCTGGTTATGTAACTAATACGAGAGAATCTATTTCTAAATTAGCATTAAAATCAAAGAAAATAGACATTTCACCTAAAGGAACTTTATTAATGAGTTTTAAATTATCTATTGGAAAAGTCGCCATATTGGATATTCCTGCCACTCATAATGAAGCTATTATATCGATATTCCCCTATGCTAATAAAGAAAATATTATCAGAGATTACTTGATGATATTTTTGCCACTTATCTCTACTTCAGGCAATTCTAAAGATGCTATTAAAGGAAAAACATTAAATAGTACCAGTATTTCTGAGTTATTAATCCCTATTTCTAACCATGAAGAGATGAGAAGAATCATTTCCAAAGTTGATTTACTTTTTCAAAAAGTTTCTCAACTTTAGAACTAGTGCATTTCTGTTCTTTTTGAGGAGGTAGAGAAATTGTTATGTTTCCTAAATTTTTGATACTAACTCCACCAATTATACCAGATTTACTCTCCTGAAAATCACTGAGAAATTGCGGGCTTTGAAGAAAATAGTAGAGCCATTTATTTTCTCCATAATAAAAGGATAGGCTACATAATTTATTACCGAAACAAACTGTTCCAATAACCCTATTTTGCGTCCAGCACTACCACCTTCTAAGCACAGCAATACAGAATTGGAATAGCTGATTTTGAATTTTGATAAATATCTATCGGGAATTCTAATGCCGTTATCATAATTAATAGTGCTATCAAAATTGACATCCTTGGTTGCGATATAATTAACCCCATCTACTCCAGAAAAATATTTTTTCTTTTCAGTAGCGTTAATACTGTTTCCAGTGTAAAGATTGGATACACTATCTAGAGTTGAGAGAAGCCAGTTTTCTGGTATCTTCCCATAAGGAGAGCCATAATCACAAAAATAGCAGAAAGTTTATCCGACTTCCTGCTATTTTTTACCAATTAACAATTTTATCTACAATATTTTGTTGTTCAGTAGCTGTTTTCCTTAGATAGATTCGAGTAGTTTCTATGCTTTCGTGTCCCATCAAATCTGCAAGCAAAGCGATATCGTTATACTTCTCTAAAAAATTCTTAGCAAATAAATGCCTAAAAGAATGAGGGTAAATTACTTTAGGATTCATTTTGTATTTATCCGCATAATTTTTTAACTGTTGAGCAACTCCTCTTGCTGTAATTGGTTCGTTAAATTTGTTCAAAAATAAGTAACCACTTCGGCGATTTTCTGTCTCTAACCATTTTAGACAACTATTTCTTAATCTTTTAGGAATGTACAGTCTACGAATTTTACCACCTTTTGAGTAAATATCAAAACAACCAATTTCAACATGTTCTACTTTTAATTTAATAAGTTCACTTACACGAGCTCCAGTTGCACCTAAAAACCATACAACAAAATGCCATTTTAAAATACCATCTTTTTTCAAACTACGTTTAAGAAAAAGATAATCAGCATGACTAATGACATCTTCTAAGAATGGCTTTTGCTGTACTTTGACAAATTTTAATTTCAAATCATCATGACCAATAAAAGCCAGATATTTATTTACTCCTTGTAGTCGCAAATTGATAGTTTTAGGTTTAAAATTGTCTAATAAATATCCTTTGTATTCAAATAAATCTTCCATTTTGAGTTCGTAATTTTCCAAGAAAAATCGAACACCATAAAGGTACGAACGCACAGTATTTTCAGCTAAACCAGCTTTCTTCAAATGTAATTCAAAATCTTTCAATGTAAAACTCCTATCTTATGTTTGATAGAAATTCCACCGCACGTAAAACTATTATACTAAATTAGTGCGTCAATGATATTGAAAGATTGTTCGATTTTATCAACGATTCTGGATTGTTCGGATAGTGGGGGGAGAGGAATTAGATATTCTTTTATAGTTTTCGTTAATAATTCTTTTTGTTTTGTACTACCCGATGCTTTTTCTTCAATAACTGACTGCACAATAGGAGAGGAAAGAAAATTATAGATGAAATGGTAGTTAATAAATCCCGATAAGACTCTTATGACTGTAACATGGCTATCTGCAACAGCCCATCCATAAGGATTTTTATTTTCACTGTAAATAGCTAATCTTCCTAACGTACCTAAACCTGTTGAATTCCACATTAAATCACCATCTCTTAATAATCTTTCTTCCTGATAACTATTAACTGTTTCAGGAGCAATAAATTTTGCTAAGTCAATGGAAAAACCAGACCATTGGTTACATTTCTGAGCAATCACAGGGTACATAGGAATATTTGAATATTTTGGAGATTTCCCTCGTTGAATGTAGGAGGTTATATCGTTTAACCTCACCCACTCCCAACTTACTGGTATTTCATAGGGTACTTCCTCATAAGGAGAGTTATCATCTCCTTGAGAAACAAT
>NZ_KV817422.1:0-291 GCF_001814695.1 Streptococcus sp. HMSC066E07 | reverse complement strand
CATCATTAAATTCATAATGACAAGATAATTAAAAATAAAAGCGATGTCAAATAGGAAATAATTTTTATTCTGTAGCTTCACCAGCTCTGTCTATTAAACTACAAAAGCTCAAGGAGTACAGAACAATGCCTTTAGAAATAATTACTAAAGAAGTATTTAAACAACATTATCAAAAAGCGAAACGAAAATCTTTTATCCAATCAGTAGAAATGTCTGATCTATTGAAAAAAAGAGGGTATAATGTTGAGTTTATTGGTTTCTTTACTAACAATCAATTACAAGTATCAGCAT
>NZ_KV817421.1:0-14079 GCF_001814695.1 Streptococcus sp. HMSC066E07 | reverse complement strand
AATAAATGTTGCACTTATTCTTGCAATTTATCAATAAAAAAAGGAGAGAAAGTCGTTCCCAAAAATCAACGCTTATCTCAACCTCTTAATTTATTTTCATTACAAAAACGACTCTTACTCAATCTCATCCAGTATTTTCTTGCCAACTTCACGATAAGACATATCTCCAATGCAATCAACTGTAAATTGACCATTCTCGTATTCAATGACGGTCACACTACCATTGTCTAAACCATGTGGCCTTGTTTGGTCAATGAGATACACAAATGTTCCAATGGTCATACCGTGGCTAACAATCAGTGCATTGCCACCACTAGCAGCTTCGATTTCCTTGGCAATATCTGAAAATCCTTCCCAAATACGGCTACTCAATTTTTCCCAACTCTCAGCCCAACCAGCTGTATCAACTTCTACCAGGCCTTCAGCCAGCTCAGGGTAACTCAATTGATGAACATGCTCTACATTGAAAACACGGGGCATCACTCCCATAAACAGCTCACCATCGTAAGCTCCATCGAAACTACCAAAACACCATTCGCGAATTCGCTTATCTGTGCGATAAGGAATGCGCCCTGTCAAGTCAAGTTCTTCTAAAATAATCCCCATGGTTTGAATTGTCCGCCCGCTATCGCTAGAAAAAGCTTTTTTGAATGGAAGTCCTGACTCGCGAAGCCCAATTCCTAGCTCACGAATGCCACGTTCTCCTGCAGCGGTCAAAGGCGTATCAGACCAGCCTTGTGCCCGACCGATTGTATTAAACATGGTCTTCCCATGGCGAACAATGTATAATCTTGTTTTTGCCATATTTTACCTCCGTTTTTCTTACTATATTATATCATTTTTTTGCAGAAAGTCGTTTGAGAGATAAAAGAAAAATCAGGAGTAAGATGAAAGCCACAATTCGTGAAAATCAACTTTTCTCACATTCCCGTTTTTGCGATTATTTCTGCCCTTCCAATATCTTAGCACCTACTTGGCGATAAGACATGTCTCCTAACGCTTGAATGGTGAATTTCCCATTTTCATACTCCACGACCGTTACACTGCCATTTTGTACGCCAGGATTTAAAATAATAGACAGATCAATCAAACAAGTAAAGGCACCGATTGTCATGCTGTGGCTGACGACAAGAGCATTGCCCCCGCCAGAAGCCTCTACATCTTTTGCAATGGCTGTAAAACCTTCTAAAATGCGTCCGCTCAATTGCTCCCAAGGCTCTGCCCAGCCAGCTGTATCCACTTCGACTAGACCGTCTGCTAATTCCTGCAAGGTTAGTTTCTTATAGTCTTCAACATCCAGCACTCGTGGAATCACGCCATGAAACAGATCGCCACCATAAGCACCGTCGAAACTGCCAAAACACCATTCGCGGATTCGCTTGTCAAAGGTATAAGGAATTTTGCCTGTTAAACCGAGCTCTTCAAGGACAATCCCCATGGTCTGAATTGTCCGCCCAGAATCGCTGGAAAAAGCTCTTGTAAATGTAAGTCCTGATTCTCGCAAACCAATTCCTAATTCATGGATGCCACGTTCCCCTTCAGCCGTAAGCGGCGTATCACTCCAACCTTGCGCCCGACCAATTGTATTAAACATCGTTTTTCCATGACGAATAATGTATAATTTCGTTTTTGCCATTTCAATCTCCTTTTCAAAAGAAGAAGCTGGGACAAAAGTGCTCAGCTTCCTTTGCTTATATAGTCATAATTATAAGACGCAGTGGTTGAGTGGACTCTAATACGTTGATAAATCAACTTTTACAGCTCTACTCAACCGTACAGAGGTGGGACGATGAAATCAAGTTTCTACGAAACTACTGATTTCTGTCCCACTCTCATTTTAATTTTTAAAACTATGAATCGGTGCTGGAATTTGTCCACCACGCGCGATAAAATCAGCTGATGAAGCTTTATTGACTCTCATCACTGGTGCCGTCCCTAAAAGACCGCCAAACTCAATCATGTCGCCTTCTTTTCCTTTTGGAATAATTCGTACCGCTGTTGTCTTTTGATTGATAACACCGATAGCGGCTTCGTCGGCAATCATGGCAGCAATGGTTTCAGAAGGCGTGTCTGCTGGAATGGCAATCATATCCAATCCAACCGAGCAAATTGCGGTCATGGCCTCTAATTTTTCTAAATTGAGGGAACCGTTTTGAACCGCTGCTATCATACCTTCGTCCTCTGATACAGGAATAAAGGCACCTGATAGACCACCAACCTGATTGCAAGCCATGACGCCACCTTTTTTGACTTGGTCATTAAGCAAAGCCAAAGCTGCCGTCGTTCCATGCGTACCGACCGTTTCCAATCCCATTTCTTCCAAAACACGAGCGACAGAATCCCCAACAGCTGGCGTTGGTGCCAAACTTAAATCAACAATTCCAAATTTCACACCTAGGCGCTCACTAGCCATCTGTCCGACAAGCTGACCGATCCGAGTGATTTTAAAAGCTGTTTTCTTGACTGTTTCCGCCACTACATCAAAACTTTCGCCGCGAACTTTTTCAAGGGCACGTTTGACGACACCAGGTCCTGACACACCTACATTGATGACGACATCAGCTTCGCCAACGCCATGAAAGGCCCCAGCCATAAAAGGATTATCCTCGACCGCATTAGCAAAGACAACCAGTTTCGCTGCCCCCATGTCAGAAAGTTCTGCAGTTTCTTTGATAACACGTCCCATATCTGCAACCGCCGTCATGTTAATCCCAGACTTGGTGGACCCAATATTAACAGATGAGCAAACCTTATCAGTCTCCGCTAAAGCTCGCGGAATGGAACGGATAAGGATTTCATCTCCTTTTTGATAACCCTTTTGCACCAGAGCAGAAAAACCACCGATAAAGTCAACACCGATTTCTTTTGCTGCTCGATCCAGCGCTTTTGCTAGAGGCACATAGTCATCACTATCTGTCGCAGCGCCAATCAAGGAAATCGGGGTCACCGATACACGTTTGTTGACAATGGGAATGCCCAGCTCCGCAGCTATTTCATCACCAACTGCCACCAAATCTTGAGCTTTCGTGGTGATTTTTTGATAGATTTTTTCCGCTGCTCGCTCAATATCCGTATCAATACAGTCGAGAAGTGAAATTCCCATGGTAATCGTCCGAATATCAAAATTCTGCTCCTCAATCATGGAAATGGTTTCAGTAACTTGCTTTATATCCATTTTTCACCTCTATTAGATATTGTACATAGCGTCAAAAATCGCTGCACTTTGAATGTTAATTTTGACATTGAGTGTATTGCCAAAGGCTTCAAATTCATTGCGCAGTTCTGTAAAATCTTTCTTTTCTTCACTAGAAACGACTGCCATCATAGTGAAGAATTCATCTAAAACAGTCTGCGAAATGTCATCAATATTCAACCCAAGCTCTGCAATTTTGCTCGAAACTCCTGCCACAATCCCCGTTCTATCTTTGCCAACAACCGTAATAATCGCTTTCATTTTTTTACTCCAATCAACATCCTTTTTCCTATTGTAGCATAAGTAAAGGAAATTTGCATAAACCGAAAGAGAAAAATACGACTTTTGCCCTTAAGCTCTGCTTAATCGTTATCAATTGATTGTTGATTCTTTCCAATGAATACTACAATCCAGCACTTGTTGTTTTTCTTCTTGATGACGCCCCTCGATCTGGTCAATCAAAATCTTGGTTGCCTGCTGGCCTTCTTCAAAAGCTGGTTGGCCTTGTCGTGATACTCGGCGAAGATAAGCTCGTCATCTCGGTCAACGGACTGAACGAAAACTCGTTCACTTCATCCGAGGGTCGGACAGGCTACCCGAAAACTGGTTTGCTCTGTCCTAAAGCGTTTTGTCAAGTATCTTTTTGATTTATTGATGCTTTTTCTTTTGACCTCATTCCCATTTTGAGCAAGAAAAACAGTAAACCATTTTTTTGATTTACTGTTTTGTAATTTGCTATATTATTGTTTTTATTTAATTATTTAATTTCAACAAACTGAAGTTTGTCAATCTCATTTGGCTTTCTTAGGTTTCTTCTCGGGCAGTTCCGTATACATTCCTCCCAGTAATCCTACAATCAAATTCGCATCCTCAAATTTGTCGAATACGTGCATCAGAGTCTTTGACCCTTCATACGGATAACGCAGTTCTGAATCTGCAAGAAGTCTGTCCGATGTCGGCGTTCTCTTTAAAAACAGTTCATTATTACAAATGTCACCTATCAGCTTACCATTAAAATATACAAGGTATCCGCCCATCATGGATTTTATGGTAATATCACCAACTGTAGAAAAACATTCACGTACATATTCGTTAAATTCATTCACTATGATTCCTCCCACAAATTCTAATTTATTTACGCCGCTTCACTATTACTTCTTTATTGATTGCTGTCAACTCTAAAACCGAGAGTCATACCATACTATTTTTTCACATAGTGAATTTCTCATAATATCCCACCTTCCTAAAATCTTTAATATATATGCTATCATACCACTTTTAAGACAATTTCCCCATCGTCAAATTTCCTACTCGCTCCCAGAAATCGATACAAAGACAATCTACTTTTTCTTCATTCTTTTTAAAATGTATAATCTTTAACTACTTATCTTGAAAGATTTCCTTGCTATCAGGGGCAAAGAATATTTCAGTTGCAAAAGTCTTATCTCTAACCTTCTTCATTAGAACATTGTCAGACTTTCGAGGTGAAGTTTATTCTTTGATAGTCTTTAGTGTGTGCTTTGGGATTTTCTGCTATTCAATTCCTGCCAAAATTCATTACATATCTATTTATTTTGATACATTTCTATTTTTTGTCTACACTTTTGATTGAAACCGTTTACACTTTCTGGTATACTATCTTTGTATACTTCAAATAATAAGGGGAGAAAAATAACAGAGAATAACTAAGAGCTATTTTCGTTATTTTTGGTGCCCTCAAATTTCATAAAGGAGGTTTCTTATGAAAAATTCATATAAGAAACGGTTGTACACAAATGTTCTCAGCTTGTCAGCTGCCGTTCTTGTTGCAGTTTTAACGCAAGGAACTGCTGCTGCAGATACGCAAGATAGCACGGAGACACAGCCTATTACTAACAAGACAGAAACGGTGGTCCCTGCCGAAAAGTCAAGTACAGAAACAAACGCATCAGAAGCAACGGCAACGCCAGATTCTTCATCAGCTGAAGCTCAGCTTCTCACAACAACCAATCAAGAAGAAGCACAGAAATCAGAAAGTGCTCCTTCAATAGACAGTTCGACTTCTACTACAAACGAATCCGAAACAGTGACTCCTGCAACACCTGCAAAACCAGAAACACGAGCAGCTGGAACAGAAGAAAAGAAGGTTCAATTAGCTGATAGTACAGTCCATATGTCTGAAAAAGCTACCATTACTGAGACTGTACAGGAACAAGGAGCCGCTGCTGGCAAGGTGACTTGGAAATTAGATAATAAGCCAATCGCTGAATGGAAAACTTGGAATATGGAAAAAGGAGACTTTTCAGGAGATTCCTTTGTCACCATTGAGGAAACAACCAATGGCTCTGACCTCAAACTTTCTCTCAAATTCAATGAATTATTTGGAAAGGATTTAAGTCTTCGGACACCAAACAATATCCGAAGAACCTATCGGCAATTCATCGGAAATCATGAGCTCGTTGGAACAGATGAAGAATCCGGTCTGACGATTCGAAAAACACTTGTTTTCCGACCATATGAAAACTTCCATACTCACGAAGAAATGTTAGCTGCTATCGAAAAAAGTCGACAAGAAGCTAAAAATGATCGGCTTGTTCAAATTGAAGACATTGGTACCAGCGCTCAAGGACGGAAAATTAAGTTAGGCATTATCAGTTCTGATCAAAAAAGCATTGATGATTACCTAAACTCAACCAATAAAATGGCGCTAACCAAACCAGCTGAAATGTTAGCGGCTCTGAAAAATGGCACGCTGGACTATAAACTTCCAGTCCTTATCAACAATACCCACGCCGATGAACAACCTGCTATCGATATCATCACTGGACTCTTCAATACTTTTGCGACCAAAGATCAAATTTCTTTCAAAACCACCGATGCCAATGGCAATGCTAAGACTGTCACACTCAGTGTCAAAGAACTCCTCAAGAAATTCATTTTCCTCTTTGACTTTACTGAAAATCCTGACGGAGATGTTGCCAATACCCGTGCCCTAGCTAACGGAATCGATCCAAACCGCGATACTAGCTATCAGGCCAACCCAGAAACCCGGACTGTTGCTGGACTCATCAACAAATGGAATCCAATTGCACTTTACGACATCCACGGCTTTGTCAAGGACTTCCTGATTGAGCCAGCTACTCCACCGCACGATCCAAACTTTGAATATGACCTTTTGTCAAAAAATATGTTGGAAAATGCCCACCACATGGGCCGTGCTGGTGTTGCCAATTCCAAGTATGACCACTACATCATTCCTAAACTAGACTGGGGCGATGGCTGGGATGACTCCTTCTCTGGCTACACTGGTGTCTATGCTATGTACCACGGAATATTAGGACATACCGTTGAAATTCCTGAGGGCAATCAAGAATCCTATAAAGCTGGTTATCACGCTGTCCTTGGAGGTATCTCTTACCTGTCCCAAGATCCTGATAAACTCATGGAAATGCGCCTCAACTTCTATCTCCGTGGCATCAACAAGGTTGAAGATCCAAAAGCTGAAAATGAATTAGTTGGACCAGACGGTAAAGTAGTCGGTCGTATCAAACATGGACAAAAGAAATTCTTCCCTGATTACTATGTCATTCCAATGGAACTTGACAAATCCAATGACTCTCAACAAGCCTTTAATATGATTGAATACTTCAAGAGAAATGGGGTTGTCATTCAAGAATTGAAGGAAGATACTGGCGGTTATAAAAAAGGCGATTTGGTTGTTGACATGGCGCAAGCCAAACGTGGCTATGCCAATCATATCCTCTACAAGGGTTCCAACGAATCTGCTTGGGCCGCTATGTATGCAGAATTGCTGGTTAATTTCCCAGATATGAGGGGATTCAAAGCAGTAGCAGTCTTTAAAGAAAAACTCTTTGACGGTAAACTCGGTGAAGTAACTGCTCTTCGTGCTACTCGGACTAGCGAAATTGACCACAAAGCACCATATTATGTCATTGCTAATACTTCAGAAAGTGCCGTTCGCGCTGTCAATCGTGCAATCCGAGACGGTAAGAAAGTTTATTTGACAGACGATGGCTACATCGTGGATACACCTACTTTTGCCAACCTGCTGAAAAACTATGCAATCTATGGAGATGCCCTTTATAAAACTCCTCAAGGGCAAACCTTAAAAGCTCTAAAAGTTTATGCACCGCCTCATCAATACTATTGGGCTGGTGTGGATACTCCTGCTCATACCGCTCTTGCTTTGAAGAATTTAGGATTTGACATTGTCAATACCCCTGAAGAAGCTGATGTGATTGTTTTAGAAAGTGACAACTTTGACAAGTCCCTCCTTGGTCTGAAGCCAACTATTGTAGTAGGCGGAACTGCTATGCAACGCCTTGAAAAACTCGGTGTGGTTGACGGCTTTGACGCAGAACAACTCAAAAATGGTGGTGATTATGAAGGCTTGATGAAAGCGATCATTGATGACAAAGATCCGTTGACTAGTGGTTACAATAAGAATGATCTCTTCTATTCTAACTCTGGAAATTGGATTGCTAAGGTACCTGCAAATTTCAAGACATTAGCTTCGATTGCTGGCAGTGATTATTATATCGCTGGTTGGTGGCCAGGTAATGAACAGTTAGCCAATAAGATTGTAGCTATTTCTGGTAGCTACAAAGAACAACCACTCTTTATTTATGCTGGCAACCCAACAAACCGTCTTCACACGATTCATTTCTACCGTTGGGTATCCAATGCTATCTTTGGCAGTCAATTAGCTCAACTGAAAGATCTTGAGAAAGAACAAAAACCTTCTACTGAAGTTGTTGAAATCATCAATCAAAAACCTCAGGCAGCTCAAGCTACAACCCTACGCTACACTCCTCAACCTCAAATTGTGAATGCTACTCGAAAAGCTCAACTTCCTCAAACTGGAAATAAAGAAAGCCAAAGCAATCTCATCATTGCTAGCATGTTCATTCTTGTCAGTGGCTACTTGCTCCATTTAAAGAAAAAAGAAGAATAGAATACTCTACTAGTAAAAACGAGTCTGAGACAAAAATGTCCCAGACTCGTTTACTTTCTTCTAGAATAAAACTCAATATGCAGTAGTTAAGTAATCCCTAACTAATACCACCAACTCAACCCTACAGGGTGGGGCGACAAAATCAATTTCCTACGAAACACCTATTTTGGTCCCACTTCTATTTAGTTTATAAAGCATCTAGTGCAACAAGGGTAATCATGGCTGCTTCGTAATAATTTTCCTTTGACAAATCTTGCATAAAAATATATTTATTTTGCTGAACCAGCTTGCGATATGCTGAATTCCGGCTGGCTGCATAGAAAATCGGAGCGCCAAAACTAGCAGACTGATAATGTTTTAGAGCCTTGCCTTTTAACGTATAACCAGCATAAAGCACTTCTTGTTTCACAAAGAAATTCATCATTTTATTCAATATTTTCTGGCTTTGTTTATCCCGACTTTGCGCTAAATTATATGGCAAGCGACAAGCATTGTAATAATAATCACCGTCATACTTAGAGGCAACAGCCTTTTTTTCAGCCGCCCGAACTGTATCTGCTTCCACCCAAAGGAAATCAGGAAGTAGACCTGTTTTTGATTTAGCACTCATCAGTTCTAATTTAGACAACATGTTTGATTTTATCTTTAACCATTGTGCATTGCCTGTCAGTTTATAAAAGGCTTGAAATTGTGCTGGAAGAACATCTGATGTTCGCATTAAACGATAGTATTTTGAATCTGATGTTGCCCAGTTCCCAACTGTCAACACCCCTGTTGTGCTATTGTAATTATAAGTCAAAATATCCTTTAAGATTGCCTTAGCCTGTGTATGATATGCATCAGCCTTCTGTGGCCATAATTTAGCTGCTCGAATCAGAGCATACGCAATATAAAGATCGCCATCTGTTGCATTATTGGTTTCGGCTGTAACGACACCATTCTTGACTGTTTGTCGCCATGACATCAGCTGCGTGTTTTTCATACGATGTGCTAAATAATAATTGTATAATCGTTCAAAATCTTTCTGGCTGGCATACCCTTGCTTTGCCGCTTCAACCGCAGTCACCATTCCATAGCCCTGCGATTCCGATAGCACAACATCTTTTTTCTTATCGTTCGTTGTTTTGACATAGGCCTTGTCTTTTTGCTGAACTACATATTTTTTTGACCATTGTTGATAAATCTGATTCTTCAAATGACCTGTACTATTGAATCTAACATAAGTAAAAATAGTAATGATTGCCAGTAAAATAGCAACTAACCAAACATATCTTAAATTTGTTCTTTTCACGTTTCCTCCTATCCTGCAAATCGCTTCGTTTTAACCCACTTGGTTCCGTCACGATGGAAGAGTTTGTCCAAGGTCACAGAAGTTACAGCATCAATTGAAACAATGATGAATAGCTGCGAATAAGTAAAGTAAGAAATCAAAGCTAACCAAATCTGCTTAGAAGTCGCTTGACCAAATTGGGAGGCTAGAGCGATATTGATTTGTAAGAGATATAGCATAATCATCAAAAGCCAATTAAACAACATCAATTGCGCAATGTAAATATTATTTGAATCAAATGTAAAAGGAATATGAACACTTGGGACAAATAGATGAACAATAATAGCAATCACATTTGACAAAAGGACAATATCCGATAAAATAATCGCTGCATTAAACCAGAAAAAGACACAAGAATAGTAGGCTACCTCTAATTTCACGCGCCAATTGCTCTTGTCAAACAAATGCTTGAAATTTGAAATAACAACTTCATAATTTCCTTTAGCCCAACGTTTCCGCTGCATATAATAGCTTTTAACTGTCTCTGGTTCTTGTTGGAAAGCTTCAGAATTATAAGCCAAAGCAATCAATTTCCCACTTTGCATAATTTTAAAAGAAATATCAGTATCTTCTGTCAAGGCGCCATTTCGCCACCCACCAATACTTTTTACAAATTCCGTATTGATGATAAAATTTGTACCAGGAATACGACCAATTTTAAACATATGCCACATACCAACATGCTGAATTCGTTGCGTCACGACAATCTCTTGATTGATACAACGTGTTAAGAAATTTTGATTCGCATTTCGCGTCTTATTTCGCCCAAAAGATGCCACGTGGCGTTCTGGATCTTCCAACACTTTTTTAACAAGAAAATAAAGAGCATTTTTCTCTGGCATAGCATCCGCGTCATAAACACAGATATAATCGCCCTTAGCTATTTTCAAAGCGTCATTTAACACACCCGCTTTCCCTCCGGTCCCTTTTCGATCGGTAATGGTAATATCTCTTGTAGCGTACTCTGACATCGCCTTTACGTTTAACATTTCTTGATAAGTATCATCTTCACAATTATCTGCAAATAAAAGCAATTCCACTTTGTCATGTGGGTAATTCATATCCAAAATAGCTCTTGTTGTTTGCGCAATGACCACATCTTCATTATGGGCTGGTACCACAATTGTAACCATCGGATAGCTCTCTAAAGGACTAGTATCTACTTTAAAGTCGCTATGTTTTAGCCAAAAATGAACACCTGAACTCAAAGTAACTAAACTCCAAACCAAGGATAACCAAATGGATACCAGAGTGATAATCATAATCAACTGACTAATCATGTTTCACCGCCTTAAAGTTTTTATTCACTCTGTTATAAATGACTAAATAACAAATAAACAGCACAACAAAGCATACAGCAAAAAAGATACTAATTGCCAATGCTACTCCAAAAAATATATTGGTTATGATCACAGATTCCCTCCTAGTATTCTACAATAATGTCTGTCTCAAGCTGTCTTTCTAGATTTTTCATAAAGTCATCAACATCAGAAAACTTTTCATAATTTTCTGAATCAATCAACAGATAGCCTGATTTATACTGCACTTTGTGCACACTTTTACTGGTTTTAAAGCGAAGCAAAGACAATTTAGCAAGCATATTGTGCCGGAATATCTCTGCTGGAGATTGCGCTTCTCCCGAACATAAAATGAGAAAATTCCCATTTGAAAGATAATAAACAGCACCTGTTCCCTGCATACATTTCTTTAAAGTCACATAGATCCGCACCAACATCCAACGAAATTCTTTAGGATAAATTTGTTGAAAATAATCATTATGTGCCCAATGAACTAATAAAGCTTGTAAACTTTCTTCTCGCCCATCTCGAACCGCCTGTAAATGGCTTTCATACAATTCTTTTGCTTGCTCACTATAGTCTTTGACAATAGAAAGATAGATTCGTCGATGAATATTAACTTGCTTGGCTATTCTCAGAACTACTGGAAAAGTAATCAATAATAAGAAACGCTGATTTGCTGGTATATACACAACACCTGCCACTAAAAACAAAGTTGCTAATACAACGCTAAAAATTAACAGCCAAGTCAGCAACATATCTGGTAAGACAAATACACTCAAGATGGCAAGAACAATCAAAATAATTTCAACATAAAAAATACTACTCGCAAAATAGAAACTATAACCAACAATTGCTAAAATTACGATAATTAGTAAAGCAATTGTCCATTCCAGTTCTTTTTTTCGATACATCTTATTCTCCTATCACAAAATTTTTTGGTCTGGCTGCATAACCAAAGTAATGCGCAATCGCCTCTACAATTCGCTCAGATGCTCTGCCATCACCATACGGATTGCTAGCTTGAGACATTTGATGATAAACAGTCTCATCTGTCAACAATGTCTCCATAGCCTCGCGAATATTCTCACTTTCTGTTCCAACTAACTTCAATGTCCCAGCAGTCACGCCTTCTGGTCTCTCTGTCGTATCACGCAATACCAGCACCGGTTTTCCCAAAGAAGGGGCTTCCTCTTGGACACCTCCAGAATCAGACATAATGAAATAACTTCTCGCTGCAATATTATGAAAATCCACAACATCTAAAGGCTCAATTAGATGAATCTGCGGATGATTGCTAAGAATTTCCTTTGCTACCTCTTGAACGGCTGGACTTAAATGAACAGGATAAATGACCTCAACATCACCGTGCGCTTCGACCACTTGCCGCAAGGTTCTAAACACACGACGCATTGGTTCTCCTTGATTTTCACGACGGTGCATGGTAACGAGAATAAGCTGATGATTTGATGGTATTTGCTCCAAAACATCATGATGATAATTCTCTTGAACAGTCAATTTTAAAGCGTCAATCGCTGTATTCCCTGTAACAAATATGTTTTTTTCATCATGATTTTCCTTAATGAGATTTTCTTTACTTTGCATCGTTGGGGCAAAATAGAGATCTGTTACAGCATCTGTCATTTGACGATTCATTTCTTCTGGAAATGGAGAATACTTTTCCCATGTCCTCAAACCAGCTTCCACATGTCCAATTCGAACTTGATTATAAAAAGCTGCCAAACTTGTTGCAAATGTTGTCGTTGTATCTCCATGTACCAAAATGATGTCAGGTTTCACTTCTTTTAAAAGTTTGTCCAGTTGGTTTAAAATTTTTACTGTAATATCCGTTAATGTTTGACTTTTTCCCATGATGTCCAAATCAATATCTGGTTCAATGTTAAAGGTTTGCAATACCTGATCTAACATTTGTCGATGTTGGGCAGTAACAACTGTCATGGTCTCAAATTTTTCTGATTGTTTTTTCAATTGAAGAATAAGTGGAGCCATCTTGATAGCTTCAGGTCTTGTACCAAAAACGACCATTACCTTTATTTTTTTCACGTTTTCCTCCTTATAACAGAATGACACAAATAAAAACGCCTAGCTAAAATAAGACAGCCCCCCCTACTATACACTAATATTGTACCGCTTTAAATTTATACCGTCAATATTTTAGTATACATTCTATATGATTTTGTCCTATTATTTACGTAAAATTTATCCTCTTATTCAGCACTGTTTTATAATAGTAAAATTATTATGTATTAAAAATATTGCACTTCTACTATTACATTATAATTAGACTATTCTATCAATATTTTTGTTTATCCTATTTTTACAATACCATTCACAGATGTTAATTCTATCTCAAACAAAACACAGATTCATGACAAATGATATTTTTGTTAAACTTAATAAATAGCAATTTTAAAAGGACTGCATTAAAGTCTTTATTATTCACTTTTTCTTGCAATCTTTTTCTCTTTCCATTATACTAAAAAGAACAAGGAGCTGTTTTATATGGTAAAAGGTAGTCAACAAAAGATTTTGGATGCTTTCTATGACTTGGCAATGCAAAATCCTGCTGAAGTCAATCTCTCAATGAGTGACCTCGCCAAGAAAGCTGGCATTTCACGCCAAGCAATTTATAAACATCATTTCCATAATGTTGACGATATTATTGAATCAATTCATGAGAACATTGATAAACCTGTTTACGAGGCTTTTTTAGAATACAATACACTAACAAATAAAGACCCCTTTCTTTTCATTGCAGATAATATTTTCCCTATTCTTTATGAAAATCGAAAATGGCTAAAAATGCTGTATTCTAGCTCAACGGATCCTTATTGGACCAATTATTTAAAAAAGATTTACACAAAATGGGCACTTGAAAATATCCAACCGAATCAATCCCTTATTGATTTACCAGATGACTTTATCATCTCCCTACTGGTTCATTATGTGATTGCCAACATTGAAGTGTGGATAACCCAAGAAAATCCACTCCCACCACAAGTCTTCAAAGAAAAATTTTTAACCCTTGTTCATTCTTCTCTTGACCAATACATCTCACTAGACGAAGATGATCATACAGACCAAAAAAAGAGCCCGAAAAATCGAGCTTTTAGAATATAGCTATTTTTCCTAGCTAGTAATTTTTGACAGAATAGCCCATACAATCAATATGTTTGTAAAGGCTATTTTTGTATCTCTTTTTCCTTGGTTTGTAACAGCAACATTTAAACAGTGCTCTGACTTTCATATAACCCAATTTGTAAAATTAAGCTAGACAGAAAAA
>NZ_KV817420.1:0-1057 GCF_001814695.1 Streptococcus sp. HMSC066E07 | reverse complement strand
GATAAATTGCAAGAATAAGTGCAACATTTATTCGAACTCATCCTCTAGAGCTTCACAAGAAGTTCTGTAACCTAAACATTTTCGTGGTCGGTGATTGATATCATATAAAGCCTTGTTCAAATCCTCATCAGAGATAGTGGCTAAATCTGTTTTCTTTGGGAAATATTCTCTTAGTAAGCCATTTGCGTTTTCATTGCTTCCTCTCTGCCAGGATGAATAGGCATCCGCAAAGAAAAAGGAAATTCCTAAATTCTCTACCAGAGGATAGCAGGCAAACTCTTTTCCCCTGTCTGAAGTGAAGGTTTTAAGAGCCTCTTTTGGAAATAGCCTACAAAGTTTTTCGATGGCTGAAAACATGGCTTTGGCTGTTCTATCTGGTATCTTGAAAGCTAAGTAAAAACGAGTTTTTCGCTCTAGAAAGGTCGCTAAACACCCCTTGCTTTCGCCTCTGGAAGACACCACAGTATCAAGCTCCCAGTGCCCAAAAGTTTCACGATTACGGACCTCTTTAGGACGTTTGGAAATTGGCGTACCAATCCTAAATCTTCCACGTGTTTCTTTGGGTTGTCGAGTTTTTCCTTTACGACGAAGGACGCTCAAATCCAGATCAATCAAACCAGCATAGAGCCAGTTATAGATGGTTTTAAAAGCTACCATTGGCTTTTGTTCAAGCTGATAGCGGCCACAAATCTGTTCAGGCGACCAGGAGGATTTTAAACCGTTCTCAATTTCCTTTTTCAACTTTGGTGTCAAACAAGACTTCCGACCTTTTTGCTTAGCCCTGTGATCGTACTGTTCCTGTGCTGAGGTTGCGGAATAACCATTTTGGCATCGTCTTAACTCTCTTGAAATGGTAGACTTATGGACGCCAAGTTTACTTGCAATTTGGCAAGGTTTCAAACCTAATTCCAAGTAGGTTTCTATCTTTATTCGGTCAGTTATGGTAAGATGGAAGTAGCTCATAGTTTTTCCTCGGGTTCTGTTTGTGTGGTTGCTTACAGTTTACACCAATGAAACGCTATGAGTTTTTTTGTTGCACTATATTTTACAATTTATC
>NZ_KV817419.1:0-63693 GCF_001814695.1 Streptococcus sp. HMSC066E07 | reverse complement strand
TCCTTATAAACGTACGTCACTTCCGTCGTCCCTTCACTTACTTTCCCTTGTTCGTTACTTGGAAGTTGGTCTAAAAGCAATTCGTAAGTTTTTCCATTAGAAGTTACTATAGTCGTTTGTCTATGTTCCGTCGTATCATAATTAGCACCAATGGATGTATTAGGTGTATCTTCAACACTCTCTTTAATCGTTTCGCCAGCTTGATTTCTATAATTTACGATAACATTTCCAGTCACTTCAACGTAAGAATTATATACATTGGTTATTCCTAATTTAACTGTACCTGTTATATTATCAGATGACGATACATATTTATAAACTTTACCATTGAATGTTATTCGGTCTTCATGCGTTCCTGTATAACTTTCACCTATAAGTGTGCCTTTAGGTTTGACAGTTTGTGTTTCTGTCAACTTAGTAGTTGTACCTTGAATATAATTGTCAAGTAATACAGTCCCTGCTTTATTATAGCTAAAGAATTTATAACTTAAATTAGGCTTAGTTAAAACGAAAGGTGAAGGCAATTTACTTGTAATGGCTAGCCAATATCCTTTATCAAATTCCGAATATCTACGCATAGTAAACGAAATAACACTGCCATTTTCTGTTACACCTGCAATACTAGTTTTATAAAAATCAGGATTGTCGTAGCTATCTGTAATTCCTGCTGTAGAAGTAGTTGCAGCTAAACGATTATCAGATTGTTTCTCAACATAAGAACCAGTTATTTTTACTGGTTTGAAGTTATAATCTGTTATCCCTTCCTCATGAGTCTTTCCATCAGCAAGTATCGTTTTTGACAAACTTGTCAGCGCCAATATAGCCGGATTGTCTTGATTAAATTGAATGAGATTATCATCTTCATCATAAAAACGGATTTTGACACCATACCTAGACGGTGCTGATAAATTATAAAAAGTATAGATTCCTTTTGTTGGATCTTTTTCCGCAAAACCGATGATACCTGTTCCACTATTTAAATTTGTTACTTCATACACGACTTTAGCAATTTTTTTACCATTATAGCTTGAATTTTGTAAATTTGTGTAAGTGGCTGTTATAGTCTGACCTTTGTCAATCTTTGGAATAACAAATCTACCCGAAAGAGTGGTGGTATAAGCTGCTACGGGATTGTTAGCAAATTTCTTACCACTGCTTACATATTCTTCGTATGACATCGCTTTAGGCATATCTTGCTGACCAAATTCAGTTGTACCTGTAATTGATAGGTGAGCATTTGGTTCGTTTTCAAATTTCAGTCCTTGAGTTACAACTTCACTAAGATATCCTGGCTTAGTTGTATTGGCCTGCGCTACTGCAAGATCGTTTTTGTATTTCTCTATCGCTTCTTTGATACGTTTTGCTTGTTCTTTTTCACGCGCATTAGCTTCTGCTTCTAGAGTAGCGACTTCTGCTTCAGTATTCGCAGTTCCAATATTTTCTGTCGCCTCTTGCTTTGCTTCAATCCCATTATTCTTGGCTTCTGTTACAGCGTCTTTTAATTCTTGATTTTCAACTGTTACATTTGGATTTTGATTTTCTGTCTGTGCAGTAGATAGCATTGCTTGAGAAGCGGCTGCAGTAGGTGCTGTTGCAGCTGCTCTACTAGTTGAATTCATAGTAGTAGCTGAATCAGCCTTTGTAGTTGTCAGAGTAGTATTATCTTCTTGTCTAGCCATTTGTGATTGTACAACAAGACTTGTATCTGACGCTTCAGCTATAGGTATAGGTGCTGTTGTTTTAGGACTTTCAATATCATCAGCCGCCACACTCTTGTGTAAACTAAACATTGCGATTATTCCAAATATAATAACACCAACAGTCCCGTAAATTTTATTTTTACGAATTGAGCCATGACCTTGAAGTTCATTATTTTTTCTAAACATGCTAGTATCCTTTTTATAAATTATTTATCTTATCTATTCCTGAAGGTATAACTATATATGGAAATAGAAGAATTTCATTACTAATTACAACTATATTATTACTTGTAATCACGTTAAAGATGTCATTATACATTATACTTTGATAACTGGAATAATTCAACTAATATGATACTAAAATACATAAAAAACACATATAAACTGTAGTTAAAATAAAGATAGCTGCAAAGTTGTTCACAGCTATCTTATAATGAGATGAAGATTGTTCGTTTTATCTACATTTCTTTTGTTGTTTTCAAATTATCATTTTCAAAAGAAAGACCCGTACCATGAGGTAGGGACTTTCAATTCTTATTTCGCAATTGGGTAAACAGAAACTTGTTTTTTATCGCGACCTTTGCGTTCAAAGCGTACAACACCTTCAACTTTTGCAAACAAAGTGTCATCTCCACCACGTCCAACGTTGATACCTGGATAAATGTGAGTACCGCGTTGACGATAAAGAATTGATCCACCAGTTACAGTTTGTCCGTCAGCCGCTTTAGCTCCAAGACGTTTTGCTTGTGAATCGCGTCCGTTAGATGTAGAACCTCCACCTTTTTTATGGGCGAAAAGTTGCAGATTAGCAAGATTCATTTTCAACATAATGTTTTTCCTCCGTGTTAGTTTTCTGTGATAACTCTTGTCTGGACGAACTCAGCTGAGTCCTCCGATAGGTTTGCCATACCCAAGAAGAATGATTCAAAGAAAAGCTGAGTCATTTCTCTTTGGTGAGGTGGAATATCTGTAGGAATCTCTACCCGTAAGAATCCACCTTCTTCTTCGTTTAATTCTAAGATTGGTTCATAGCCTGCGAATTTTTCAATCGAATTGATGAAATTTATGGCAAGCGTAGAAACCGACGCACACACGACATCAAAGCCGTATTCGCCACTTTCGGCGTGTCCAGTAATTTCTGCACTCCTCAGCTCACCATCCTCGGCTCGTTCAAAGACTGCTTGTATCATGTGCTCTCCTTAAAAATCAAGCGTTGATTGCATTGATGACAACCTTAGTATATGGTTGACGGTGACCTTGTTTACGATGGCTACCTTTTTTAGGTTTGTACTTGTAAGTAACAACCTTCTTTTGTTTTCCTTGTTTTTCAACAGTTCCAACAACAGTAGCTCCAGAAACAAGCGGAGTTCCGACAACAGTGTTTTCACCACCAACAAGAACAACTTCGTCAAATGTTACATCTTGACCAGCTTCAACGTCTAATTTTTCAACGTAGATTGCTTGACCAACTTCAACTTTAACTTGTTTGCCGCCAGTTTTAATGATTGCGTATGTGCTCATTATGCACCTCCTATGAATTTTACGGGTTTCCCCTAATTTTGTGAAGACTCGCCTAGCATCGTGGGACGAACCACTTATGACGATGTTCGAGCGGTTGCACAGGCTGTGCATAGTCAACTCTCTAAGTATAGCATTTCTAGAATTATTTGACAAGTATTTTTTATCAAAAGACTAACTGAGTAGCTTTTAGTAATTTCCCAGAATAACTTCCAATCTCAAAATCCGTTCTTATTACAACAATCCTTCAATCATCTCATCCACTTCGTCTGTTTCTGCTTCTGGTGTGATTTCAGTAATGATGATATCAGCAACAGCACGTTCCACTAATCCTTCCACATCCATACGTGTTTCGTATTGCTCTGCATTTTTTATCTTTGGATTGGTTTTCGGACGATCTGGGGCAAAAATGGTACAGCAATCTTCAAAGGGCTGAATTGAGATATTAAGGGTATCAATCTTTTCAGCAATGTCAATGATTTCCAGCTTATCCATGGTCACAACTGGGCGAATAATTGGAGTGTTAGTGACAGCATTGATTGCTTGCATGCTTTCTAGCGTTTGGCTAGCAACTTGACCAAGGCTTTCTCCGTTGATGATAACGAGCCCACCACGTTCTTCACGAATGCGATCTGTAATGCGCATCATAAAACGGCGAGTCAGGGTCATCAGATAAGCTTCTGGTGCTTTCGCTTTGATTTCTTCTTGAATTTCCGTAAATGGCACTTCAATAAATTGGATATTACCACCAAATTTGGTTAACTTGCGTGTCAAATTCTGCGCCTTTTTAAGAGCACCTGGACTTGTATAAGGCGGGCTCGCAAAGTGAACCGCTTCAATATCCACTCCACGTTTAAGGGCTAGATAGCCCGCAACCGGGGAGTCAATTCCGCCTGACAGCATCAACATCCCTTTTCCAGATGTCCCAACAGGAAGCCCACCTGCTCCACGGATTGTTTCATAAGACAGATAAGCTGCTTCTTCGCGGATTTCTACTTGCAGTGTAATATCTGGCGCTTTCATCATGACTTGAACATGTGGAATCGCATCAAAGACTGCATTTCCCAAGGTCTGGTTCAATTCACGACTATCCAATTCAAAATTGTGGTCACTGCGTTTACTGGCAATCTTAAAAGTCATCCCCTCTTTATAAATCTCTTTCATAATTGTCTGCACCGCTTCAACTAAAGCTGGTACTGATTTTTCAATCTTATAAGACGGAGAGAAATTTTGAATCCCAAAAATCTGTTTGAGCGATTCTGCAACTGGCTGATAGTCCGTTCCGTGAAGATAGACATGTGCACGATCTCGGTCTGCTTTCACATGCACATCTGGGTAGATAGAGAGGACTGCTTGCATATTGCGTTTCAATTTGTTAATAAAACGCATGCGATTTTTTCCTTTAGTTGAAAGCTCGCCGTAGCGAACCATAATTTCTGAATATTGCATTGCTTACCTTACTTTTCTAGTTTTTTCATAAATGAGTTTAAACGTTGTCAGGAATTGCTCAATCTGACTCATATCATTATTGACATCCAGACTAATTCGCACAGCCGTTTGAGCTAAGGATTTTTCAACACCCATGGCTATCAAAGTTCCAGCTGGTTTGCCAGCTTTAGAGGAACAAGCACTCGTAGTAGATATATAAATGTCATACTCTTCAAAAGCATGAACCACTACTTCACCTCGTACGCCTTTAATCCCAAAAGTCAGGATATGGGGCGCAAACTCTTCTATTCCTGAAAAAATCGTCACATCAGGGTATTTTGCTAGTTCTTCTAAGATAACCTCTTTCATCTTGGTCGTTCGTGTGATGAAGACTTCCAAATTTTCCATAGACATGCGCAAGGCTTTTGCAGTTGCTGCAATGCCCGCCAAATTTTCAGTTGTAGAACGCTTGTCTGATTCTTGACCGCCACCATTCAACAGCGGACTGATTTTCTTACCAGACTTGATATAGACAAAACCAACACCTCGTAAACCATGGAATTTATGGCTAGAAAATGTCGCAAAGTCCACGCGCTCGGTCAAGTAATCTTCCGTTGAAATCTTAGCTATGGCTTGTACTGTATCCACATGAAAAGAAATAGTTGGCTTGTCCGCTAAAAGTTCTGAAATAGCTGCAATTGGTTGAACAGAGCCGATTTCATTGTTGACCGCCATGACTGAAATTAAAGTCGTATCCGATCGGATAAGGGTAGCTAATCTTTCAACATCTACAAAACCTTTTTTATCAACAGGCGCAAAATCCACTTCAAAACCTTGCTGCGTCAGCCAGAGAGCGGATTCTTTCACTGCTGGATGCTCAATAGCAGATACAATGATATGCTTGCCATAACGCGCTTTTTCAAAAGCCACGCCCTTGATAATCCAATTATCTCCTTCCGTCCCTCCGGACGTAAAGAAAATCTCTTGAGAGGATTTACCGAGAAGCTCCGCAATTTGCCTGCGAGATGCATCTAACAAGCGGATCGCCTGATTGCCCAAACTGTGGAGACTAGAAGGATTTCCCCAAATTTTAGAAGCAACTTCTGTATAGGTAGCCAAAGCCTCTGGGTAAGGCTTGGTTGTTGCTGAATTGTCTAAATAAATCATCTTAAACCTCTACATTTCAATACTCCTATTGTAACATGAAAAAGAAATGGGGACAACAGCAAGACTTGAAATGAAAAGGCCCTCCAAGTTTTGGCTTGGAGAGATGTAAAGGTTAATCATAAAATTCATGCAAGAAAGCAGATAGTTCCTGTTGTTGTTCGATGAGGCTTTGCCCGATTGTCGTTGATTTTATCAAAGTCCGCTCACGGACATGTTCAATCACTCTCTTCAAGGATGAGAGATCTACAGCCTTCTCAATCATTTTTTGCACATTTTGAAAAGGTTGGTGTGTGACAATTTGAAAACCATATGAATTATTGAGCAAGGAATAACCAGCAATTCCCGTTTTCTTTTGATAGGCTTCACACAAACCACCGTCAATAACGAACAGCATTCCTTCTCCTCGAATCGGCGATTCTCCCTTCAGCGTTTTCACAGGTGTATGCCCATTTACAATCCTAGAATGTTCTGAAAAAAGCCCAAATTCTTCCAAAATCAACTTGCAAATCTTAGCAGAATTCCGATAGGAGAAATAGGGATTTTCCTTTTCAACGTGCGTTTCCTTATCCTCAATAAAATAACGCTCTAGGGTGGTCATCTTGTCCTTGCCAAACAAGGGAGACAGTTTTCCATTCCAGCAATACCAGATAAGATCCGTTGAGAAATCGTCTTGAATCTCCGGATTTTTAGAACTTTCCCGAATATGGTATTCAAAAAAGTCGAGCAATTCTTTACCAGCATAGCGGATTTGATTGATTTGCAAAGGTTGAAAGTCTCCTGATGTCTCTAGAGGAATACAGCCATGAAACAGGAGATGGTTGTTATAAATCTTATACATGGAACCCTTGTTCATCAAAAACGAAATGTGGTTCTTGAGCTGAATAGAATGCTGGAATGAATCCAGCAAAGTAGCAACCACTTCTTCTTCCTCGGCTGTCAGTTGATCTGGCTGTTGAGGATTGATTGTTTGGAAGCAAGTATTAGCTAAAAAATGCTTCTTTTCTCCAACTAGAATACTTTCTTCCCAATAATCAATCTTATCCAGAGTAAGGTGTTGAGACATATTAAATTCTGGTCGTCTTTTGATGAGCTGATTTTCCAATTTAAACTGGATAATCGCTAAAGCTTGGTGAATCTTTTCCAACTGAAGAATTTCCTCAGGAGAATAATCGTCACTTCTTTTTCCTAATTTTGGTTTGAACTTTGCATTTTCAGAATAAGTTTTTTCTGCAAAGAGAACGAGCGGTCTTAGATTGAGACCATAAGCTCTCTCAATATCGTAAAGATAGCCATATCTAGCAGCTATTCGCAAGAGAATAAGCAAGCATTCTTTTGATCCGAAGAAAGCCCCCATCCAGATAATATCGTGATTGCCCCATTGAATATCCACAGAATGATAAGCCATGATTTCATTCATTACTTTATCTGCGGCTGCCCCACGGTCAAAAATATCACCAACTATGTGAAGATGATCAATGATTAACTGCCGAATGACCTTTGCTAATGCCGAAATAAACTGACTTGCCTCGCCTAAATCAATCAAATAGTTCTGAATCGTTTCAAAATAAATATTGCTATCCGGCAAATTTCGATCTGTATAGAGCAATTCTTCAATCACATAAGCATATTGTGGTGGCAAAGCTTTTCTCACTTTGGAACGAGTGTATTTTGCTGCCACAAAAGTTAGCAAAATCAACAAGTTTTGAATAATTTCTCCATACCAGCTCTTGTCTTTCAAAGGATAAAGGAACCCATCGCTCAAAACTTCCTGGGGATAAGCAATCAGCAAGGTCAGCTTGTCTTTTTCCGCTTTTGATAATTCCTCTCCAAAACAGTCGTTGATTTTTTCATTCAGATTCCCCGCACAGGTCCTTAGGATATAGTCAAAAGCCTCAAACTCACCATGAATATCACTAAGGTACAACTCGGTTCCTTTCGGCAAATTTAAAATAGCTTCCAGATTGATTAACTCTGTAATGACCTTTTGCTTGGAATCAAACTCTTTTAATAAAATTCGTTTGTATTGTTCCATTCGTTCACCTCGTTTAAATACAGCACCTTAGGGCTTTAATTCTTATTTTGAAGCCAGAGATTTTAAGTGTTCTTCAATAATGCAAGCCGTCTCTTCAATAGATTTATCTGTCATATTGATAACATGAGCCTGATATTTTTGGAAAACTTTTTTAGAATAGTCCAATTCTTCATAAATTTTTTCAATATCTGTATAGCTTGTAGTTTGCGTCAAACCGAGCGCATCCAGACGGTTACTTCTCACTTTTGCCAATTTATCTGGGTCACACACCAAGCCTATCATTCTTCTTCTATCTACTTTATCCAAGATTTGCGGTAGCGGAACTTCAGGAATCAAGGGAAGATTGGATACTTTGTAGCCTTTATTAGCTAAATAGATACTGAGCGGAGTCTTGGAAGTTCGAGAAACTCCTAAGATCACAAGGTCTGACTCCAAAAATCCTTGCGGGTTCTTGCCGTCGTCATATTTAACAGCAAATTCAATAGCAGAGATTTTATTGAAATATTCCGTGTCCAAACGGTGCAGAACTCCTGGCACCTCAATCGGTTGCGTGCCTGTTTTTTCTTTGATGATTTCAAAAAATGGGTTCATCAAATCCAGATAAGACAAATGATTGACTCTACTAAATTCTCTGGCTGTTGCAGCTAAATGGCTATCTACCAACGTGCTGATAACAACTGCGTCATCTTTGATAGCGTCCTGCAAAATATCCAACAATTCAGATTCCTTATTGATAAAAGGAAACCGATAGCTATTATTAAAAATCAAATCTGGGTATTGAGCCATGACGGCTGATAGTAATTTTTGGGATGTTCCTCCCAAAGAATCAGAAATGGCGTAAATGGTAATCTCTTGTTTCATGAAAACTCCTTTTTTATCTATTCACTTCTGCATTTCTAGCTTCTTGGATAATAAAGTCCAACAAAGCTGATTTAGTAATTGTTCCGATAATATGACCTTCATTTTGCTCCTCCACAACAGGCAAGGAATCAATGGCAAAATCCTGCAAAAGCGCCGCAGCTTCAAGGATATTCAAATCCTTATGGCAGGTTTTTATATGTGGCATTCTGGTCATGCAAACGGCTACTGGGGTCACATCAATATTGTCATTGAGCGCCGCTCTTAACAAATCCTTTCGCGATAAAATACCTAGTAGCTGCTTTTTTTCATCTATCACATAGAGAACATCTGCATCATACATAAATAAAGTAATAATGGCATCTTGAATAAAAGAATCATGTGTTACTAATACGGGGGAGGTCATCACATCCTCTACTTTCTTCTGAAAAGTATCAAAGAAAAAGAGCGTTTCCAAATCCGAACCAGCATAAGTGTAGCCAACTTTCGGACTTGCTTTTAAAATCCCCACTAAGGTTAGAAAGGATAAATCTGAGCGCAAAGTTGCTCTAGACACATCTAGCAGTTCTGAGATTTTTTCACCGCTAACTGGTTGATCTTTCTTTACAATCTCAACGATCTCTTTTTGTCGTTTTGTTAATTTCAACTTTTACTCCTTTTCCAATATCAATTTCAAATCATTATTATGTGTCATATTATAACAAATAAAACTCTTTTGTCAACGGTTTATGATTGGTTTTTTCAGTTGACAAACATATATGATGTATATTACAATGTATTTGTCTTTTATCATGACACATATTTAATAAATTGGAGGCAAAAATGGATAAATGGATTTATTCTTTTGAAGAAGGACGCGCTGAAGACAAGGCGCTACTAGGTGGTAAGGGTGCCAATTTGGCAGAAATGACCCATTTGGGGCTGCCTGTACCTGAGGGATTTACGATTACAACTCAAAGTTGTCTACGTTATTTAGAAGCTCCTTCCTTTTTTGAATCTATTTTAAAAGAGGAAATTTTGAAAGCGATTACTAAACTAGAAACCAAAACGAATAAATTTTTCATGGGGAATGAACCCTCACTACTACTGGTTTCTGTCCGTAGCGGAGCTAAAATTTCTATGCCTGGTATGATGGACACGATTCTCAATCTTGGTCTAAATGACTTGCGTGTTCAGACTTTAGCAGATGCGACAAATGCCAATTTCGCTTACAATTGTTATCGGCGTTTATTGCAGATGTTTGCTGATGTCGTTTACGGCATTCCCAAAGAAGAATTCGACCAATGCTTAGAAAAAAACGAAAAACAGTTGAGTAAGAAGGTCAATGACTTTTCAAAAGAAGAACACCAATCACTTATTCAACAATATAAAGAACTCTATCAAGAACACTATCAAAATTTCCCACAAAACCCTAAAGAGCAACTCTACGCTGCTATCAAAGCGGTATTCAAATCATGGAACAATCCACGCGCTAAAGTCTACCGTGAACTAAACCACATTCCACATGATTTAGGTACGGCTGTCAATGTCCAGAGTATGGTGTTTGGCAATAGCGACCAAAAAAGTGGCACAGGCGTTGTTTTCACCAGAAATCCTGCCACTGGTGAACATCATCTGTTTGGGGAATTTTTGCTCAATGCGCAAGGAGAAGATGTCGTTGCCGGTATTCGGACTCCAGAGCCGATTGACTCTCTTAAACGGATCTTACCGCAAGCCTATGAAGATTTCTGCAACTACGCCAAGGTTCTTGAAAAACATTACAAAGATATGCAAGATATTGAATTTACTATTGAAAAAGAAAAACTTTATATCCTGCAAACTCGAAACGGAAAACGGACGGCTAAAGCAAGCTTAAAAATTGCTTTGGATTTAGTGAGCGAAAAAATGATTTCAAAGCAAGAAGCTCTCCTACGAGTCAGCCCTTCTGCCATTGACCAACTGATTCACCCTGTTTTTGAAGAAAAAGCTTTAACATCAGCTCATCACTTAACTCAGGGGCTTCCCGCTAGTCCAGGTGCCGCAACAGGAGAAATTGTCTTTACTGCCGAGCGCGCCAAAGAATTTCATGCACTTGGAAAGAAAGTGATTTTAGTTCGCCAAGAAACTTCTCCCGAAGACATTGAAGGAATGGTAGTTAGTCAAGCAATCGTGACCAGTCACGGTGGCATGACTTCTCATGCAGCCGTTGTAGCTCGTGGCATGGGCACTTGTTGTGTCGCAGGGTGCGGAGAATTATCTATCAATGAAGACGGAAAAACACTTGTATGCGGTAAGGTAACCTTAAAAGAGGGAGACATCCTTTCTGTAGACGGCACTTCCGGCAAACTCTACATTGGAAGCATTCCAACCACTATGATTGATAATAATGACGAATTACAACTGTTCCTTTCTTGGGCAGATGAAATGGCACAGCTAACCGTTCGAGCAAATGCCGAAACCATTCAAGATTTGAAAACAGCTGTTCAATTTGGAGCCAAAGGCATTGGTCTTGCTCGTACAGAGCACATGTTCTTTGGTGAGGAACGGATTTTAGAAATGCGCAGATTGATTTTATCAACGAATGAAATCGAAACTAAGTCTGCTTTAATGACACTTTTAGCTTTCCAAGAAGAAGATTTCTATCAGATGTATCAAACCATTCAAGATAAACCGATGATTGTCCGTTTACTAGATCCGCCTATGCACGAATTTTTACCAAAAACACAACAGGAAATTGAGCAATTAGCTGGGAAATTGCAAGTACCTCTTGATTCACTAATGCGGAAAATCACTTCTCTGCAAGAAACGAACCCAATGCTGGGACATCGTGGTTGCCGCTTGGGAATTACACAGCCTGAAATTTATAAAATGCAGGTAGAAGCCATTTTTAATAGCGCTATAAGACTAGCCAAAGAAGGCATGGTTATTAAACCAGAAATCATGATTCCTTTAATTGCAGAAAAGGCGGAGTTGGTTTCAATCAAAACATCTCTTTGTCAGCATATTGAGAAGATTTTCAAGAAACATCACATGCAGCCATTCCCTTATGAAATCGGTACAATGATTGAGCTGCCACGCGCTTGTTTCATCGCAGATCAATTAGCCGAGGAAGCAGACTTCTTTAGTTTTGGTACCAATGATTTGACGCAAATGACCTATGGTTTTTCTCGTGATGATATTGGAAAATTTATCCAGCATTACAAAGAGGGAGAAATCATGTCATTTGATCCATTCCAAACCATTGACCGAGCTGGAGTGGGCGAGCTCATGAAAATAGCTATTTCAAAAGCTCATCAAGTAAATCCAGAACTTCCAATTGGCATTTGTGGTGAAGTCGGAGGAGATCCTGCTTCTATTCCTTTCTTCCAAGAGATTGGCATTACTTATGTTTCTTGCTCACCTTATCGCGTTCCTGCTGCACGATTAGCTGTTGCGCAAGCACATCTTTCCTAGTTCCTTCCTTATAAGTGAATCAGCTCTTTCTATCTGCTAACAGGACAGACAAGGATGGAGCTGATTTTTTGTAAAAGGTAATTTTTTCAATCAATTTTCGATTGCTTTACATGAAATTTTCAACATTTTAAATTTTTTTAAGACAATTTTAAATAAAGAGGGTATAATGAAGATGAGAAAGGAGATTATCAACTCACAATGGAAAATTATTCTCGAAAAAACAAAACTTCAACTACTAAAGAAGAAAAAGCGCCTACTCGTCACCATATCAAAAAAGGGCTGTCAGCTTTTCAAAAGACCCTTGCTACGATTGGGAGTATTCTTGGGATTATCACCGCAACAATCACAATCCTGACTTTCATGAATAACAATAAATCTGATAACAAAACAAAAACCAGCCAGACAACACAAACAACTATTATCAAAGAAATTCAGAAAGAAACAACAACAGACGGGGCTCAATCTAGCAACACGACTGCTACTAGTCAAGGCGAAACAGAAACAAGTAGCGCTAGTTCTGACACCACGCAGTCTAGCAATACATCAAACGATATTAGCTCTAGTCAGACAAGTAGCAAAACGACTGACAACGACACAAATACAACTACTTCAAGCTCTAGTAATTAAAAAAACGGAAGTGAGACAACCAATCAGATCAATGTCTAGGAGTTGCTCAACTTCCGCTTTTTTATATTTAATTTCATACTCTCAATGAAAATCAAAAAGTTTGAATGAGATTCACTGCGTGAACCTTGTCCTACGACTTCAACTGACTTCCAGAAGTTTTTTGATGGAAACCTTGCTTCCTTTATCCGCAGTCTTTAATAGTTCCTCGAGCTGTTAAAGTTTACGAAGTTCGAAACAATTTTCACGGAGCATTATTTCCGATACATTTTCACTTGAAGATACAAGTCATTATAAATTCCTAGCCATTTTGAGCCGAGCTGTTGATAGACTTCTAAGTGCTTCATTGTTTCTTCATCTGGGTAAAAAGCTTTGTCCTCTTGGATTTCTTTTGGCAGCATCGCCTTAGCAGGCATGTTAGGCGTTGAGTAGCCAACATACAAAGCATTTTTATAGGCATTTTCAGGTCTTAACATAAAGTTAATAAATTGATAAGCAGCTTTTTTATTTTTGACCGTTTTAGGAATGACAATATTGTCAAACCAAAGATTGCTAGCTTCTGTTGGGACAACGTAGCGAAGTTTGTCATTCTTTTCCAACATTTGCCGTGCTTCTCCTGAAAAACTAACGCCAATCGCTGCATTGTTTTGAATCATATAGCCTTTCATCTCGTCTGCTACAATGGCTTTGATATTCGGCGTTAATGTATAAAGCTTATCAACTGCTTCTTGTAATTGCTTAGTATTTTTAGAATTGAGGCTATAACCTAAAGCATTTAGCCCGACACCCATTACCTCGCGAGCTCCATCAATCATCATAATAGAGTTTTTATATTCAGGTCGCCACAGGTCACTCCAATGCTTAGGTGCTGTTTTAACTAATTCTGTGTTGTAGACAATGCCTAGCGTTCCCCAAAAGTAAGGAATAGAGTATTGATTTTGGGGATCAAATGATTGATTTAAAAATCGTTTTCCAATATTTTCTAGCCCTTTAATTTTTGAATGATCCAATTTTTCAAGCAAGTGTTCCGACATCATTTTAGAAATCATGTATTCACTAGGAATTGCAATATCGTAAGTTGTCCCGCCCTGCTTAATCTTAGTGTACATGGATTCGTTGGAATCAAAGGTTTCATATTGGACTTGGACACCGGTTTCTCTGGTGAACTTCATCAGCAACTCTGGATCAATGTAGTCTCCCCAATTGTAGATGACCAATTTGTCACCATTCCCGCTTTTTGTCCGACTTTCAATATGATAGCTTACTCCCCAAAGGACAAGGATAATGGCAACAATGCCCATTAAAAATGAATAGAGCTTTTTCATGCTGCATCCTCCTTCTCACGAGAAATAAAGTAATAGCCAATCACCAAAAGAATACTAAACAGAAATACCAAAGCAGAGAGAGCATTGATTTCTAAGGAAATTCCTTGCCGAGCCCGCGAGTAAATCTCAACCGATAAGGTTGAAAAACCATTTCCAGTCACAAAGAAGGTCACTGCAAAATCGTCCAAGGAATAGGTGAACGCCATAAAATACCCTGCAATAATCGCTGGTGTCAAATAGGGCAACATGATTTCTTTTAACATCTGAACTTGGCTTGCTCCTAAATCATAGGCCGCCTTAATCATGTCGTCATTCATCTCTTTTAGCCGTGGCAATATCATCAAAACTACAATAGGAATTGAAAAAGCAATATGACTCGCCAAAACGGATAGAAAACCTAATTGAAATTTGATAGTTGTAAAAAGAATTAAGAAACTTGCCCCAATCATGACATCTGGCGCCACCATGAGGATATTATTAACCGATAAAAAGGCATCTTGGTATTTCTTTTTGGCTTGATAAATATAAATGGCACCAAACGTTCCGATTGCTGTGGCAATCAAAGAAGACAAAAAAGCCAGAAAAAAGGTTTGTGCCAAAATTAGCATCAAGCGAGTATCACTAAACATATTTTGAAAATGCGTCAGACTAAAGCCTGTAAACTTGCTCATATCATCGCCAGCATTAAACGCATAGCCAATCAAATAAAAAATCGGCAAATAAAGAATTAAGAAGACGACTGTTAAATAAATACTAGCAGTTTTTTTCATCGTTCTCCCCTTTCTTTCGTTGCCCACATGATAACGAGCATGGCTACAATCAAGACAACACCAATGGTTGAGCCCATTCCCCAATTTTGTGTAGTCAGAAAATGCTGCTCAATGGCTGTACCTAGCGTAATAACACGATTGCCACCGATCAAACGCGTCAGCATAAAAAGACTGAGACTGGGAATAAAGACAGACTGCACACCACTTCTCACGCCATTCATAGATAAAGGAAAAACGACACGACGGAAGGTTTCCCAACGATTGGCACCAAGGTCATAGCTGGCATTGATCAGATTTTGATCCATATCCTCTAAAACATTAAAAATCGGCAATATCATAAAGGGCAGCTCAATATAGCTGGCTACAAAAATAAAAGAGAAATCTGTAAACAGGATTTGTTGAGCACCTATCCCAATAAAACTTAAAAATTGATTGACAGATCCATTTTGTCCGAAAATCCCAATAAAAGCATAAGCTTTGAGAAGCAGATTGACCCATGTCGGCAAAATAATGAGCATCAACCAAAGCTGTCTATGCTTTAATTGTGTCAACAAAAACGCAGTAGGGTAACTAATTACCAAGGTAACAACTGTGATAATTCCTGCATATAAAACAGAGTTCAAACTCATTTTAAGATAAGTCAGATTTTGCGAAGCGAAGTAAGTTTTATAGTTTTCAAGGGTGAAATGACCTTCGATATTGAAAAACGACTGCCAAACAATCATGGCAACAGGTGCCAATACAAATAATAAAATCCAAAGAATATAAGGAGCAACAAAAAGATTAGAGGTTGTTTTCTTCATCGCGCTCCTCCTCAATGGCATTGATTAAGCCAGCTTCTTGCTCTTCCATTTCCACATATTCTTCAATTCGAGCATCGAACTCTTCCTCTGTTTCATTAAGCCGCATGATATGAATGTCTTCTGGTTCAAAGTCCAGCCCAATCTCTTCTCCGACAATGGCCTTGCGAGTCGAATGAATCATCCACTCATTGCCCAATTCATCATAAGCGATAATCTCATAATGCACGCCACGGAAAAGCTGCGTATCAACCTTAACTTGCAGTTTTCCTTCTTCCGGAAGTGTAATCCGCAAATCTTCTGGACGAATGACGACTTCCACCTGCTCATTAGGACGCATTCCTCCGTCAACGGCTTCAAATCGTTTGCAATTAAATTCAACCAGATAGTCTTCAATCATCTTTCCTGGAAGAATATTGGATTCGCCGATAAAGGTCGCTACAAAGTGATTGATAGGTTCATCATATATATCAACAGGTGTCCCTGACTGCACAATCTCCCCGTCATTCATCACAAAAATCCAGTCGCTCATGGCCAGTGCTTCTTCTTGGTCATGGGTGACAAAGACAAAAGTAATCCCTAGACGCTGCTGCAATTCACGTAATTCATACTGCATGTCTGTTCGCAACTTCAAATCCAGTGCAGATAAAGGCTCATCCAGCAAAACAACCCGCGGTTCATTGACAATAGCACGCGCAATAGCCACTCGTTGGCGTTGTCCACCGGACAATTTACGAATAGAGCGTTTCTCAAAACCATCCAAACGCACCATTTTCAGGACTTCTGCAACCCGTCGCTCTATTTCTTGTTTTTCAACTTTACGCAAACGCAACGGAAATGCCACATTTTCAAAAACAGTCATGTGCGGAAAAAGGGCATAGGACTGAAACACCGTATGCACATCACGTTTGTTGGTCGGAATATCGTTGATTCGGACGCCGTCAAGAAAAACATCACCGCTGGACGCATCCAACAAGCCAGCGATGATATTTAGAATGGTTGATTTTCCTGATCCTGATGCACCCAGAAGTGTGTAAAATTTGCCTTCTTCTAGCTCAAAGTTGATGTCCTTTAAGACGACTGTATTATTATCTTCAAAAACCTTTGATACGTTTTTAAATTCAATGATTGGTTTGTTCAATTGCCATAAATTCCTTCTTTTTCATAGATTGACAGATTAAAGTCTTGTCCTGACTGATTTTTTTAGAGAATAATATGAATGTTGCCGCTAGAGACACTCATTTCTCGCCAATAATGCGGACTTCTCTTTCCAAAGTCACACCAGAATGAACTTTCACTGTCTCAATCACATGTGCAATCAAATTTTCATAATCTGCTGCAGTTCCATTATCAACATTGACCATAAAACCTGCATGTTTTGTCGAAACTTCTACCCCACCAATGCGGTACCCTTTTAAATTTGCTTCACTAATCAATTGCCCTGCGAAATGCCCCACCGGACGTTTAAAAACAGAGCCACAAGAAGGATACTCTAAAGGCTGCTTCAATTGACGAAGATGTGTCAATCGTTCCATTTCCTGACGAATCACACGATGCATACCTGGCGCTAGGGCAAACTTGGCAGAGATTACCACATCGCCTGTCTGTTGAACGTAAGAACGGCGATAGCCAAATTTCATGTCTTGAGCACTAATATTTTTTATTTCTCCATCTCGTGTCAGCACCTTACAAGAAAGTAAAATATGCGAAATTTCACCACCATAAGCACCAGCATTCATAAAGACAGCTCCGCCAATACTCCCTGGAATCCCACAGGCAAACTCAAAACCTGTCAGACTGTGATAAAGCGCAACATGGGTCGTCTCAATCAGATTGGCACCTGCTTCTGCTTCAATGGTGTAGCCATCCACTGCAACACCATTTAATTTATCAAACATAATCACAAAACCACGAATACCACCATCACGAACGATGATATTGCTAGCATTTCCTAGTACCATCCAAGGAATCTGCTCCCGATTAGCAAATTTTACCACTCGTGCCAATTCATAACGATTTCGCGGAAAAACCAGATAATCGGCAGCTCCACCTACTTTTGTATAAGTGTATTGTTTCAAAGGTTCATCAAAACGGATATCAATTCCGTTCAATTCTGATTTTAACATTTCTAAAGTTGACATTTTCTCTCTCTCTTAAACAAAACTCAATCTATTATACCAAATTTAGCAAATATTTACGATAAATTGAAGAAAAATATTCTTTCAAAAAAGCCCCAAATAATGACAGAACCCTTTCTTATAGCTTTCCAGACTATTTAAAAAGTGGATTGAAATCGCGATGCTTGTAAAATCACAATTTGAACTCCACTTTACTTTTAAATTTTTGTTTTTTCTTTACTCAAGCTCCATGTATTTTCGATATAATTAATGAACCTTATGAGTGTTGCTCGATCGCCCTCGAATGCAATGAGATAAACTTTCTCGTCTTTTTTGAAAATCCAACTAATCAAGTATTGACCTGATTTCATTATAACATTAACTTGATAAGCTTCGTTACCTGCAACCGTGCTTTTTGAACCCCAAATTTTCTTTACGTCTGCATTGTTTTGCCAATTGTAGTAAATGCGATTAGCAATCGTTTGTGCTGTAAATTCTTCTCCTTCTTTGATGTTGGCTTTTTCTTTCGTATAGGCATTCATGGTCACAATATTATAGGCAGAACCATCTGTATATTGAATACTATCGCCACCATTTACATCAGTAAACTTCACCCACTTTTTAGGAATATCAATATAACCGTAATCATCCGAACCAACACGTTGCATTTCTTCCATCTTCACATCTTTTTTCGTAGCATTTGATGAACTTGAGCTACTGCTTTCTTTTGCAGAGACTCTACTTAACGAAGATGACTGTTGTGATGATTTTGGTTTATTCCCTCCGCTTGAACTACATGCTTCTAGTATAAAGATAAGGAGTACCACTAAAAATAAAATCAGCCAGCTCTTTTTCTTCTTCATAACCAATCCCTCCTATCTTTTTATTTTAGCATATTTATTTAGAGTTCACAATTATTTCACGACACAAGAAAAGAGAGCATTCCACTCTCTTTATAACTTTTGTACATATCACTCATCATCCATGCTGAGGACGCTGAGGAACGCTTCTTGTGGCACTTCAACAGATCCGATGGCCTTCATCCGCTTCTTACCAGCCTTTTGTTTTTCCAAGAGCTTACGTTTACGGGAAACATCTCCACCATAACATTTGGCAAGTACATTTTTCCGTAGAGCTTTGATGTCTGTCCGTGCCACAATTTTCTGACCAATTGCTGCCTGAATCGGCACTTCAAATTGCTGACGCGGAATAATTTTCTTTAATTTTTCAACAATCAATTTTCCGCGTTCATAGGCAAATTCCTTGTGAACAATGAAGCTAAGAGCATCTACTTTGTCACCATTAAGGAGAATATCCATTTTAACGAGACTCGACTTGCGGTATTCTGAGATTTCATAGTCAAAGCTAGCATAACCACGAGTTGAGGATTTTAGTTTGTCAAAGAAATCAAAGACAATTTCTGCCAACGGAATTTGATAGATGACATTGACCCGATTTTCATCGATATAGTCCATAGTCACAAAGTCACCGCGTTTACGCTGAGCCAATTCCATGACTGCTCCGACAAATTCCTGCGGCACCATAATCTGTGCTTTGACATAAGGCTCTTCAATGGAATCAATCTTGGTCGGTTCTGGAAATTCGCTCGGATTGGAAACATCAAGGGATTCGCCGTCTGTCATATTAACCTTGTAGATAACCGACGGTGCCGTCATAATCAAGTCAATATTAAACTCTCTCTCCAAACGTTCCTGAATCACATCCATGTGGAGCAAACCGAGGAAACCACAACGGAAGCCAAAACCTAAAGCTTGAGAAGTTTCGGGTTCAAATTGAAGACTAGCATCATTAAGCTGAAGTTTTTCCAAAGCTTCCCGCAAATCATTATATTTATTGGACTCAATCGGATAAAGTCCAGCAAAAACCATCGGGTTCATCTGCTTGTAGCCATGAAGTGGTTCATCTGCTGGATTGTCCGCTAAGGTCACCGTATCTCCGACCCGAGTATCCTGCACCGTCTTGATAGAGGCTGCGATATAGCCAACATCCCCTGTTGCAAGAAAATCTCGTCCAACAGCTTTTGGAGTAAAAATACCCACTTCAGTTACATCAAAAGTCTTGCCATTACTCATGAGCTGAATGGTATCACCTGGCTTCACAACTCCGTCCATCACGCGCACTTGCAGAATAACTCCACGATAAGCATCATAAACCGAGTCAAAAATAAGGGCTTTGAGTGGTGCAGTCACATCTCCTGTCGGCGCAGGAACTTTCTCCACGATTTGCTCTAGAATCTCTTCAATCCCGATACCAGCTTTAGCCGAAGCCAACACAGCTTCGCTTGCATCCAAACCAATGACATCTTCAATCTCTGTTCGAACTCGCTCTGGATCAGCAGCTGGAAGGTCAATTTTATTGATAACTGGTAAGATTTCCAAATCATTATCTAAGGCAAGATAAACATTGGCTAAAGTTTGTGCTTCAATACCTTGTGCTGCATCGACCACCAGAATAGCCCCTTCACAGGCTGCCAACGATCGCGATACTTCATAAGTAAAGTCCACATGCCCTGGTGTATCAATCAAATGAAAAATATAAGTTTCACCGTTCTTAGCTCTATAATTGAGTTCAATCGCATTGAGCTTAATAGTAATGCCCCGCTCCCTTTCCAAATCCATACTATCTAAAAGTTGAGCTTGCATTTCCCGGCTGGATACAGTATCCGTCGCTTCCAAAATTCGATCTGCCAAGGTTGACTTACCGTGGTCAATGTGAGCAATGATGGAGAAATTCCGAATCCGCTCCTGCCGTTTTTTTAATTCATCTAAGTTCATTTTTCTCATCCTTTTCGGGTATTCTATTTATTATAACATAAGGCAGGTGACTTTTACCAGTCTTGAAAAAGCGTTCCATATCCCGTTTCATTTGTGCTATAATAAAAGCAAATACATTTACAGAAATGAGGGTGCTATGATTAAATTAATCGCATTAGATATGGATGGCACACTTTTAAATAGCCAAAAAGAAATTCCCCAAGCACATATTGATGCTATTCATGAGGCAGTTGAAAACGGAGTAAAGCTCGTTCTTTGTACAGGTCGTCCCTTGGTCGGAGTGAAACCTTACTATGAACAATTAGGGTTGAGCGGAGAAAACGAATATGTCATCATTAACAACGGCTGCTCTACTCATCAAACGAAAGATTGGAATCTTGTTGCTTGGAAAGAACTGAGTGTGAAAGACATTCTTTATCTAGATAACATTGCCAAGCAAACTCCCGCCCAATTGACTCTTTTTGATGAAGAACGTTATTTAGTGGTAGACGAAAAGCCAAGTGAGCTAGTCACTTATGACGCTAGCCTTGTTTTTACAACCCCCACAGAAATCAGCCTCAAAGAAGCTATCAGCGGCAAGAATATCATGTTCCAAGCTATGTTTCTAGCACAGCCTGATGAATTAGACACCTTTGAAAAGCAATTTGCAAGCCAGATTTGCCAGCATTTCAGCGGCGTTCGTTCCCAACCAGTCATTTACGAAGCTATGCCCAAAGGCACTACTAAAGCGACTGCTCTTAGGGAATTAGCTCAACGATTAGATATCAAGCCCCAAGAAATTATGGCAATTGGTGACGCCAATAATGACATCGAAATGCTAGAGTTTGCAGGTCTTGGTGTGGCTATGGGAAATTCCAGTGATTATGTAAAAAAACTCGCTGATTACGTTACAGATAGCAATGATGAAAACGGTGTTGCCACAGCTATTGAAAAACTCATTTTGAGTAACTAATAGGATGAATCATGAGCTTCTTTTCAAGTTCATGATTTTTATTGAAACATATTGTCATTCTTTCACTATTTGTAGATAGCCTTCCCTCCCAAAATATGATACACTAGTTACATCTATGCAAAAAGGAGAACTTATGAACTACCCTACTCTTTTAGAACGTTTTTTGACTTATGTAAAAGTAAATACGCGTTCAGATGAACATTCTACGACGACACCAAGCACACAAAGCCAAGTAGATTTTGCCAATAACATCCTCATTCCTGAAATGAAACGCGTTGGTTTGGAAAATGTATATTATTTACCAAATGGCTACGCTATCGGCACTCTTCCTGCAAATGACCCAAGTCTCACGCGCAAAATTGGTCTCATTTCCCACATGGACACAGCAGATTTCAATGCAGAAGGTGTCAATCCGCAAATCATTAAAAATTATGATGGCGGTGTAATTCCGCTAGGACAATCTGGTTTTAACCTTGACCCTGCTGATTTTGATAGTCTGAAAAAATATAAGGGACAAACCTTGATTACAACTGATGGAACAACCCTTCTCGGCTCTGATGATAAATCAGGTATTGCTGAAATTATGACAGCGATTGAGTATCTGACAACTCATCCTGACATCAAGCACTGCGAAATTCGAGTTGGCTTTGGTCCAGATGAAGAAATCGGTGTTGGAGCTGATAAGTTTGATGCAGTAGATTTCGATGTAGATTTTGCTTATACGATTGACGGTGGACCTCTCGGAGAACTTCAATTTGAAACTTTCTCTGCAGCTAGTGCAGAAATTATTTTCCAAGGACGCAATGTCCACCCAGGCACTGCCAAAGGACAAATGATTAACGCTCTGCAATTAGCCATTGACTTTCATAATCAATTGCCAGATGGTGCTCGCCCAGAGCTGACAGATGGCTACGAGGGCTTCTATCACCTTATGAATGTAGAAGGAACTGTCGAAGAAGCAAAAGCAAGTTATATCATTCGTGACTTCGACACAGCAACTTTTGAGCAACGCAAAGAACTGATGCGCTCTATTGCCGCTAAAATGAATGCAACGCTTGGCGGTGAACGCGTTCAGCTAGAGCTTAAAGATCAGTACTACAATATGCGCCAAGTCATTGAAAAAGACATGACACCTATCAATATTGCAAAGGCTGTTATGGAAAAATTGGACATCCAGCCAATTATCGAACCTATTCGTGGCGGAACAGACGGCTCAAAGATTTCCTTTATGGGCATTCCTACACCAAATATCTTTGCCGGCGGTGAAAATATGCATGGGCGCTTTGAATATGTCAGTCTGCAAACAATGGAACGCGCTGTTGATACCATTATTGGTATCGTTTCTTACAAAGACTAACATTCCATAACTCTATCAAAAAACTGCAACCCTCATCAAAGCTGAGTTGCAGTTTTAATTTATCTTCTGCGAATGTATTGCACCATTCTAAAAGTTAAAAATGCTAGTAAAATAATAGCTACGAGCCAAATTGTTTTCAACAAATAAAATTGTATCAAATAAGTGGAAACAATCGCTCCTGTCACAAAACTTCCTAATAAAGCAACGAAGAAAATACCTTCCGCTAAGCAAGTTTTTTCTTTTGTCCGCACATAAGTACCAAAAGCAACCATTGTTTTTTTGATATTGCCCGTCATAAAGGAATTATTGTAGACAATACCGTCCACTTCACCAAAAGCTGTTGCCACCATCCCCATACAAAAACCAATCGGTGGAACAATGAAAAGGTTGGACACGGTTACTGGTAGAAATCCTGTAAGCCCACAAACCAAAATCAGTGGAAGAATGCTGGATAAGCGCCATAAAGAATTTTCAAAGTTATTTTTGAAAATAGTTAGCACAAAAATGCCTAGCATAAAAGCCAGCATCGTTGCTAACTTCACTTCTATTTCTCCTGTCTCATGATGAATCAATTCAACTGACAAGAAAACAACGTTTCCTGTTTGGCCCGCAACCAATGTCCCGCCTCTTTCAATAAATGTATAAGCATCAATAAATCCCGCACAAAAAGTCAGCAGACAGGCAAAAAATTTCGATCGCGAATGAAACTCTCTTTTTCTTTTTACACTATTTATCATCATCACCTAAAAAGTCTAGCACTCCCTCACTAGACTTCCTTTCTATTACTCTCTTGCTTCCTGCAAGATTTTTTCAATTTTCGTTGTAATCAAATCAATCGCCACTGTATTAGAAGCTCCTTCTGGAATAATCACATCCGCATAGCGCTTCGTAGGCTCAATAAATTGATGATACATGGGTTTTACCACACCTAAATATTGCTCAATGACACTGTCTAAACTACGTCCACGCTCATCCATATCACGCTTAATCCGACGAATGATTCGAACATCATCATCCGTATCAACAAAAATCTTAATGTCCATTAAATCACGTAAGCGTTTGTCCTCTAAAACCAGAATTCCTTCTACAATAAAGACATCCTGTGGGTCTTGACGATAGGTTTTATCACTGCGTGTATGAGCTGTATAGTCATACGTCGGAATATCTACCGGACGTCCTGCCAATAATTCCTTGATTTGCGCAATCATCAAATCTGTATCAAAAGCAAAAGGATGGTCATAATTGGTCTTAATCCGCTCTTCAAACGTCAAATGTGACTGATCCTTATAATAAGAATCATGCTCAATCATAGAAATCTTTTCATTTGGAAAATTTGACAGAATGGCTCTTGAAACACTCGTCTTACCGCCGCCAGAACCACCAGTAACGCCAATAATAATCGGTCTATTTTGCATTATTCACTCCATTTTTTATCATCTTATCTATTTTACACCAAATCATGATATAATGAAAGAGGTAAATCAAAATAAATGACAAGACAAAAAATAAGGAGAAAACGATGTTAAAACTTGGAACGATTGGAACAGGAGACATTGTTCACCAATTTGTCAAGGCTGCTCATGCTACAAAAGAGTACCAATTGACTACGGTGTATTCACGGACGATACAAGCTGCTCAAGCATTTGCCAGTCATTATGAAAATGTAGATTGCTACACAGATATGGCTGATTTTTTAACTAGTGATATAGACATTATTTATATTGCAAGCCCCAATTCTCTGCATTTTCTACAAGCAAAAGCTGCTATTTTAGCAAGCAAACATGTAATTGTAGAAAAACCTGCTGTCTCACGCCCAGAAGAATGGGCTGAATTGGTAACATTAGCTCAAGAACAGCATGTATACATTTTTGAAGCAGCTCGTAACTATCATGAGCAATCATTTGATGTCATTTCAGATTTTCTCAAAAACAAAACGATTCTTGGGGCACATTTCACCTATGCGAAGTATTCTTCCAAAATGCCAGCTCTGTTAGCTGGACAAGAGCCAAACGTCTTTTCTGCTAAGTTTTCAGGCGGTGCTCTAATGGACTTAGGCATTTATCCTGTCTATGCAGCCATACGACTTTTTGGAGCACCAGAAAATGCTTATTACACCGCTCAGCAGTTACCAAATACCGTTGATCTAAATGGAGTAGGAAGTTTAATCTATCCAGAATTTCAAGTGACTATCCAAACCGGAAAAAATATCAATAGCTTTTTCCCTGCTGAAATTTACACAACAGACGGTACGCTAACCTTAAATTCAATCGAATTCATCACTTCTGCTGTTTTCCAAAATCTAAACAAGGAGAAAACAACTCTTGAAATCACACGCTCTTCTCACACCATGGCTGAAGAAGCCAAACAATTCGCTAAAGTATTGAGCGGTGAGATAAAACAAGAAATTTACCAAAACTGGCTAGACGCTGCTGCCGCCGTGCATAAAGCTCTGTTTAGTATGCGACAAGATGCTGGTATTAGATTTGAGGCTGATGATGATAACAACTAAATTTCCCCAAAGTTGGCAAGACCAACTCACCAAACTTGGCTTCGAGCATTTAACTCCCATTCAAGACCAACTCTTTTCTCCCATTACGGAAGGAGAGAATCTCCTTGGGATAAGCCCTACCGGAACTGGAAAAACACTTGCCTACCTTTTCCCAACTCTTCTAAAACTAAAACCTAAGAAATCCCAGCAATTACTTATCTTAGCTCCCAACACTGAGTTAGCTGGACAGATTTTTGACGTTACTAAAACGTGGGCTGAACTACTTGACTTAACAGCTCAACTCTTTCTATCTGGTTCCAGTCAAAAACGACAAATTGAACGATTAAAAAAAGGTCCTGAAATTCTCATTGGTACGCCAGGACGCATTTTTGAACTCATCAAACTAAGAAAAATCAAAATGATGAATGTTGATACAATCATTCTGGATGAATTTGATCAACTGCTTAGCGATTCGCAATATCATTTCGTTCAGCAGATCCTGCACTATGTACCACGTGAACATCAATTGATTTACATGAGTGCGACTGCTAAGTTTGACCAAGACAAGCTTGCTGAAAATACTCTGCTCATCAAACTAGAAGAGCAACAGCTTGACAATATTCAACATTTTTATATGCAGGTCAAACAGCGCGACAAAGTTGAATACTTGCGAAAGCTGGCTCAAGTCTCAGAATTTCGCGCCCTTGTATTTTTCAATGCCCTCTCAGACTTAGGAAGTGCTGAAGAAAAGTTGCAATATCGTCATATTCAAGCTGTGTCCTTAGCTAGTGATGTCAACATTAAATTCCGTAAGATTATCTTGGAGCAATTTAAAAACGATGAACTCACACTCTTACTTGCTACCGACTTGGTAGCTAGAGGAATTGACATTGATTCTCTCGAATGCGTCATCAACTATGACCTGCCTCGCGATCTTGAAACCTATACTCACCGCGCTGGACGAACCGGCCGTATGGGCAAAGAAGGCTATGTCATTACATTCGTCAGCCACCCAGAAGAATTAAAAACGCTTAAAAAATATGCTCACGTTCAAGAAATTATCTTAAAAGATCGTGAACTCTATGTGAAATAAAAAGAGTATAGAAAAAGGATAGGAAATAACCATTTCTATCCTTTTTTTCTATCTAATTTGCACCGTAATACAGCTGATGTCCTTCTAATCGATGATTCAGAAGTTCACTAACTGTAACCAAAGTGTACCCATTCTTTTGCAAATATTCAATCACACTCGGCAAGGCATTAATGGTTGTTTGATGAATGTCATGCATTAAAATGATTGATCCTGGACAAGTCTGCTTTTTCACTTGCTCCATGATAGACCCAGTATTGCGATTTTTCCAATCCAAGCTATCCACATTCCACATGATGAAAGACATATCAACAGCATTTCGAATTGTATCGTTGATAGCTCCATAGGGCGGACGCATCATTTTTGGACTCTCTCCGATAACAGCCCGCAGTGCTGCTTGTGTATCCTCAATCTGTTTTTTAGCTTGTTCAAGAGAAAGAGTTGGTAACTGCGGATGACTCCAACTATGATTGCCAATTTCATGCCCCTCATCATGAACACGTTTGACAAGTTGCTCATTTTCAGCTACATTTTTCCCCAACATGAAAAAAGTTCCTTTGACATGGTATTTGGCTAAAATATCCAAAGCCTGCGATGTCGTTGCTGCATTGGGACCATCGTCAAACGTCAAAGCTACTAATTTTTGCTGTTTTTTAGCTTGATAGGACTGATAAGCTGCCAAATCCTCTCCCTTTAAATAATGCTCATCAATTACCTCATATAAGGCTGGTAAGGCGATTTCTACCTTTGAAGCTCGTTCATTGTTTTTATAAAATAGTTTGAGTTTTCCTTTTTCATAACTGAATGTCCATTGGGAGACATCTCTTGTTTGAAATTCTTGTAGAGTCTTCTGTCCTTCTGTTTTATGGAGAGTAGTGATTTGCTGCTGAATTTCTTCTAGCAATAACTTTTTGGCTTGCTCAGTATTTTTAAAAAGTCGATTTAAGCTAAACAATTTATTGTCAGACGACATGTAAAGCGAGTCCAAAACCTCTTCTCTAGCCTTTCCAACTTTCGTAGTCAACACTGGATAAGAGATTCGCTTGATTTCAACTTGCTTTACTCCAGAAAAATTTGTCTCTGTAAAATGACTCACATAAAAAATAAGTTTATCGTATTGCGATACTTGACTTTGTTTATCTGAAAATTTCTGAATATCGGCATCGATTTTCTCTTTAATAACACCAATATCTTGCTTACTCTCTGTTAATGGATAGTAAGACGTAATGAGCCGACTTCCTACACGTCCTGTTTGCTTTCGTACTGAACCCTGATGATATTTTGTATCTGCCCTTTTCAGAACTTGTGAAATTTGTTGATTTAATTTTCTTTCTTGCAGTAATTTTCTAATCCGAAAACTCCCAAAAATAATAATCATTAAAAAAGCGACATTTAGGACAATGAGAAGTATTTTTTTCACTACACTACCTTTCTACCTCGTCTCTTTCGTTTAAAAAAGACTTTACCTACTAAAAAAGGCTAAAATAGTTTCAAGCCTTTCATTTTCAATTATTTACAAACTTATAAAGTTTTTTCTTGAATCACTTCAACTTTATAACCATCCGGATCCTTAATAAAGTAATAATTCGGCTTTGTTCCAGGAAGTCCATTTGGCTGTGTAACCTCATATCCTTTAGCAGTGTGTTCAGCGTGAAGCTGTAGCAAATCAGCCGTACTCAAAGCTACATGAGAAAATCCATCGCCAATCACATAAGGTCCGTGTCCATAATTATAAGTCAATTCTAACTCATACTCATCACCTTCAAGCCCCAAATAAACAATTGTAAATTGATGTTCTGGGAAGTCCTTGCGCCGTAATTCTTTAAATCCAAATGCATCTGCATAAAATGCAATAGATTTTTCTAGATTTTCCACTCGCAAGCACGTATGCAACATTTTCGAAACCATAACATCCTCCTTTGCTTTTTTCCATTATATCCTAAATCACGAATTTTCTCCAGCTTCAGCTATGAAGAAAAAATAAGGAGTGGGATCGAACTAAACAAAAATTTAGTCCCATCCCGCTCCTATAAAGTTGCTGAGTTAAAAAACAAATAGCCCTGAGATTTGTTTCGCACATTCTATCTTGCAATCTCAAGGCTCTCCTTTGAACAATCAATCATTGCGTCGTTGATCTATGACACAGTATAATTTAAGGCTGGAAACATTCTCCCAGCCTATTTTTCATTATTTACCTAATTTTGCTTTAGCTGCATCTGCAAGAGCTGTGAAAGCTGCTACATCGTTGACAGCTAGGTCCGCAAGCATTTTACGATTGACTTCAATTTCAGCCAATTTCAAACCATGCATCAATTGTGAATATGACAAACCATTCATACGAGCTGCCGCATTGATACGTGTAATCCACAATTTGCGGAAATCACGTTTCTTTTGACGACGGTCACGGTATGCATAGTAGTAAGAATTCATTACTTGTTCTTTTGCTGTACGGAACAAGATATGTTTTGCACCATAGTAACCTTTAGCTAATTTTAAAATACGTTTACGACGTTTGCGTGATACAACGCCACCTTTAACACGTGCCATTTATATTTCCTCCAATATTTCCTAGAATAATCTGCTACAAAATCTCTTATTTAAGACCTGTCAGCATTGCTTTGATACGTTTGAAATCTCCTGAATGCACCATTGCTGCTTTACGAAGATGACGACGTTGTTTTTTTGTTTTTCCGTGGAAACGGTGAGAAGTGTAAGCACGGAAACGTTTCAAGCCACCAGAACCTGTACGTTTGAAACGTTTAGCTGATGCGCGGTGTGTTTTTTGTTTTGGCATGATATTTTTCTCCTTTTTCTAACTTCTGACAGATTACTTTTTGTCAGGGATTGGTGCTAATTGCATGAACATTTGACGTCCATCCATTTTAGCTCTCTGCTCAATAATCGCAATGTCTTGCGTTGCTTGAGCAAAGTCGGCTAATACTTTAGCTCCGATTTCTTTGTGAGTAATCATCCGCCCTTTAAAGCGAATAGAAACCTTCACTTTATTTCCTTTTTCAAGGAACTTGCGTGCGTTGCGAAGTTTTGTATCAAAGTCACCTTTATCAATCGTTGGACTGAGACGAACTTCTTTCACAGTAACAACGCTTTGTTTTTTGCGCTGTTCTTTTTGTTTTTTCTGATACTCAAATTTGAACTTTCCGTAGTCCATAATTTTCGCAACAGGTGGTTTAGCTTGTGGTTGAATTAGAACAAGGTCTACATTTGCATCGTCGGCAATTGCTTGCGCTTCGCTAAGTGGTTTAATGCCTAATTGTTCACCATCAAGACCGATCAAACGAACTTCACGCACACGAATTTCATCATTGATGAATAAGTCTTGTTTTGCTATGGTTTTCACCTCTTTTTTATTTTTAGAGAAAAACAAGAGCAGACTTGCTAACGCAAGCCCGCACTACATGATAGTATTTCATTTCTGAAACTTAATCCGTAGAGCCAGACAACGTTAGTCGCAAGGCGAGAAGTTCTCACTTCTGCTTTTCTCAACTTTTATATAATACCAAGTTTTGGATTATTTGTCAAGGATTTTTTTAGCTTTTTCTTCGATAAAAGCCACAACTTCATCAATTCCAACACCCGTTGTATCAAAATGAATGGCGTCGGCTGCTGGTTTTAAAGGAGAAACCGCTCGGTGACTGTCTTTATAGTCCCGCTCTGCAATTTCTTTTTTCAGAGTTTCTAAGTTCGTCGGAATGCCTTTTTCACGATTTTCTTTATAACGGCGCTCAGCTCTTTCCTCAACTGAGGCTACGAGGAAAATTTTTAATTCTGCATGAGGCAATACAACCGTTCCAATATCACGGCCGTCCATAACGATACCGCCTTGAGCAGCAATTTCTCGCTGTAAATCAACCAACTTTTCTCGTACTTCTGGAATTGCAGACACCCAAGAGACATTGTTGGTCACTTCGTTTTCACGAATCGGATGCGTCACATCTACATCTCCGACAAAAACAAGCTGCTCCCCATTTTTATCACGCCCAAAACTAACTGGATAAGTGTCTAATAATGCGACAATTTCAGACCACTTTTCTGCCGATAAATCATTCTTTAAAGCTAAGTAAGTCGCCGCACGATACATAGCGCCTGTATCCAAGTAAGTGTAGTCGAAATCTTTCGCAATAATCTTGGCAACTGTTGACTTTCCGCTTGAAGCTGGACCATCAATGGCGATTTGAATTTGTTTCATTCTATACTCCTATCGAATTTTCACCACATCACCCGGATTGGCATACCAAGCACCTGTCGTCATGTGAGAAGGATTTAAACGCTCCAATTCAGCAATCGAAATCCCTGCACGCGCAGCAATAGCCGCCTCACCTTCTCCAGCTTGAACAGTAAGCGTTCCTTCAGATGATTGGGGTTGACTGCTATCACTTGTTGCCTTAGAAGACTCTGGAACGCTAGAACTTTCACTTGGTTTGCTGGTAGCCTTAGTATTATAAAAGCCCTCTGTTGCTGCTTTTTTGCTGCTTCCGCCAGTTGATAAATAAATCATCATACCTACAATTGTAATCACCATGATGAAAAAAATAACCGCTAAAATTGTCAACACACGATTGGCCACTACATCGCTCGTTTTTTTACTTCTCGTCAATTCTTTTTCTCCCTCGTCGTAAATATCTTCTTCCCATGGTTCCTTTGCCATGACTTCCTCCTTGTATTTTTTCCAAATTCCGATTACAATATGAATATGAAAGTTACACTCATTCCTGAACGGTGCATTGCTTGCGGGCTTTGCCAAACTTATTCTAACTTATTTGATTACCACGACAATGGCATTGTCAAATTTTATCAAGATGATGAATTGCTAGAAAAGGAAGTTCCTGAAACAGCTGATGTTATCGAAGCCATCAAAAACTGTCCTACAAAAGCTCTTAAGAAAGAGTAGTTTTTTTAGGATGAGCATAATAGGTTTCAAAATAGTCTACGTGGGTTAAGTTGTCCATTAGTTCAACTTCCCCTTTAAAATGGTCATTCAAAGCCAAAGCATTTACAAAATACTTCTTAGGCCACTTACGCATACAAAACGTACGGCCTTTTTCTTTGCCATCAAATAAAAGAGTAATAGAAGTTTTTGTCACTTCCACTTTACGAATTGTTGAAATTTCAATCTTTGAAGGTGTGAATGGATTTGCCGTAGTAATTCTCAAAATCCCGTCATCGTATATAGTGAAATATCTATGTACGCCAATCCCTAACAAAACCATAAAGAGAAAGAAAGAGAAAAGAACTAAAAACGGAACTTCTGAACTCTCAAATAAAAATGCAAAACCTATAAAAATCGGAATGACCGATAAAGACCAATAAATGATTAGAAGAGAAAGATCTGGCTGCCAATGATAACGCAATTGACCAAAAATCTTTATCATATCTACACCTCCTCTTATATAGTTTATCATAAAAAAAAGAAAAATGGGAGTGAGATTAGACAACAAAAGAAAAAATTAAGGAAGTGAAAGAATACTAGCTCTAATCCCTTATTAAATTAGTCGAAAATGGCAGATGTGATAGAGATAATCGCCTCAACGAAAATGCAAATAGCTCAAATTCCACTTTCTCAAGATTCAGCCGATAGAGTGAAATATTACATTTTCATCTTCAACAAATTTCCAATATTTTGGGCTGTTCGGATGAGACTTTCTTCTGCCTTGGCTAGAGTAATAGCTAGAGGTTCAACTTGAGAAATGATCGGAAAAGCAGCTTGAATATTTTCTACTGGAAAATCAGGTAAGTTATCACTTAAACTACCACAAATAGCAATCACAGGAATATTACTAGGCGTTCTTTTGGCTACTCCAATCGGAGCTTTGCCTGCCAGACTTTGTTGATCCATTCGTCCTTCACCCACGATGACTAAATCAGCTTTTTTGACATGATTATCAAAATCAAGCAAATCAAGACAAGTATCAATTCCTGAAACAATTTTTCCATGTGCAAATGTTACCAGACCAGCTGCCATACCTCCTCCAGCACCTGCACCAGTCAGTGAAAAAATTGCTGGATTAGCCTGTTTATAAAATGTTGCCATTGCCTGATCCACTTGAGAAAATAGCAGAGCGGATAAGCCTTTTTGTCCTCCAAAGACGTATGTGGCGCCGTTTTCACCACAGAGAGGATTCGTGACATCTGTCAAAATCTGAATGTCCAGATTTTCCAAAATTGCAGGAACATTATCAGCTGAAATGCGAGCCACACGCCCCAACGATGCACCTTTTGCTTGAAGCAAATGATTGTCTTTATCGAAAAATTCATAACCCAGTCCAACTGCCATTCCAATCCCACCATCATTGGTAGCCGAACCACCTACGCCAATATAGATTTGCCTCACACCTTCCTTGGATAGATACAAAATCAACTCTCCCAATCCCCTGGTATCAAGAGTCAGAGGATTTCTTTTTTCTGGTGAAATAGAGGCTAAACCAACCAAATCAGCCATTTCAAAGAGAGCTATATCTCCTTTGCGAGCATATTTCATCGAAACAGGTTCTCCGAAAGGCCCAGTTACGATGTGAGTATAAGTGTCTAACTGCAAGGCTGCGATCAAAGCTGTCATCGTTCCTTCACCACCATCTCCAATGGGTAGCAAGTCAAATGTCGCTTCAGGGAGTGCCTTGGAAAATCCTGCTTTTATAGCCTCTGCAACACTTTGGGCTGATAAACTTTCTTTAAAAGAATCTGGTGCAATTAAAATATGCATGACTTAGTCCTCACTTTCTATCTCTTCCAAAAGTTTTATGACTTGATACAAGTCCGTTCGATTGATTTGATACGGCGCTTGTTCTCTCACAAGAGGCTTGGCGTTAAAAGCAATCCCGATTCTTGCCGTCAATATCATTGGGAGGTCATTGGCACCGTCTCCTACAGCAATGGTTTGAGCAAGAGTCAAATTGTTTTCCTCCGCCCATTGTCTTAGCATTGCTTTTTTGACTTCTTTTGTGACAATTGTTCCTAAAACTCTGCCGGTTAGCTTACCGTCTTTCACTTCTAAACGATTAGCTTTTACGTAATCTACATTCAATTTCGCGGCTAATTCGTCTACCATCTCATGAAAGCCACCTGATACAACGCCAACCTTGTATCCACGCTGATGCATGTCTTCTATCAACTGTTGAGCTCCTTTTGTAAAATGAATTTGCTTAGAAACTCGTTTAAAAATTGTTTCAGGAAGTCCTTTGAGCAAGGCCACGCGTTCTATCAGAGCTGTCTCAAAATCATATTCCCCTTGCATAGCCCGTTCTGTAATGGCTGCGACTTGCTCACCAACTCCTGCTGCAGCACCTAGCAAATCAATTCCTTCTTCTCTAATCAAGGTACTGTCAACATCCAGTACCAATAGCCCTCTTGTTTTCACATCATCACCCCATATATTGCTTGTATTATATAAAAAATTGATTAACAAAACAAGTTGCAATAGAAAGAAAAAAGCCTCGTTTGCTGTACAAACAAGAGCTTCTTTACTTTATTCAATACCAATTTCAGTACGTACAATATCTGCAATTGTATCAACGTAATAGTCTACTTCTTCGTGGCTTGGTGCTTCTGCCATGACTCGTAAAAGTGGTTCTGTTCCGCTTGGACGAACAAGAATACGACCATTGCCAGCCATTTCCGCTTCCATTTTTTCAATCACCGCTTTAATAGCAGGTACTTCCATAGCCTTGTGCTTCATGCTGTTTTCAACACGGATATTGACCAATTTTTGTGGATAAATCGTTACTTCTGACGCTAATTCAGACAAAGGTTTACCTGTTTCTTTCATCACTTTTGTCAATTGAACGGCTGTTAGCTGACCGTCACCCGTCGTATTATAATCCATGATGATTACGTGACCAGATTGCTCACCGCCCAAATTGTAACCAGATTTGCGCATTTCTTCTACAACATAGCGGTCACCAACAGCTGTAATCACCTTGTTAATGCCTTCACGATCCAAAGCTTTATGGAAACCAAGATTTGACATAACAGTTGTTACAATTGTATTTTGAGCAAGCAAACCTTTTTCAGAGAGGTATTTCCCGATGATATACATAACTTTATCACCATCGACAATCTCACCATTCTCATCAACTGCAATCAAGCGATCGCTATCTCCGTCAAATGCCAGACCAAGTGCTGATCCTGATTCACGGACTGTTTCTTGCAATTTTTCAGGATGTGTAGAGCCAACATTCAAGTTGATATTTAACCCATCTGGATTTTCCCCAATGACTGTTAATCTAGCTCCCAAATCTGCAAATACTTGGCGAGCACTGGTTGAAGCAGCACCATTTGCTGTATCAAGAGCAACTTTCATTCCGTCTAAATCAAGACCAGTAGATACGAGATATTGTTGATATTTGCGCAATCCTTCTGGATAATCCATAAGAGTTCCTAACCCTTCCGCACTTGGACGCGGTAAATCGTCTTCTTTAGCATCAAGTAGAGCTTCAATTTCTAATTCACGTTCATCGTCCAATTTATAGCCATCGCCACCAAAGAATTTAATACCGTTGTCAAGCGCTGGATTGTGGCTAGCTGAAATCATGACACCAGCACTTGCTTTCTCAGATTTCACCAGATAAGCCACACCTGGTGTGGCGATAACCCCAAGCTTGTAAACACGGATTCCAACCGATAAAAGTCCTGCTATTAATGCACTTTCCAGCATTTCTCCTGAAATACGTGTGTCACGTCCTACAAAGACGCGCGGCACATCTTTCTCATGTTGGCTCAATACATAGCCACCAAATCGCCCTAATTTAAACGCTAACTCTGGTGTTAATTCCACATTTGCTTCTCCACGAACTCCGTCCGTTCCGAAATATTTTCCCATTTTTATAAAATCCTTTCGATACTTTTATTTAGATGAGCTCGTCGAACTTGAAGACGAACTTGATGATTTAACAGTAATTTTTATGGTTGTCTCATAAGGAGTAATCACACTTGGCAAAACTGTACCATTTGCATCAACCGCCTGTAGTGGGGCATTTCCTGAATAGTTAGCGGATATTTTTTCACTAGTTGGCACTACCGCTTCTACATGATCTACCTTAGCCAGCGTATCTTCGTCACTTGTAACAGTTACCTTATTGTCACCAACCGTCACGCGATCAACCATCAACCCATCTGCTAACTGGGCTGAACTGATAGTTGTTTTCACTTCAACTGTCTTACTTGCTTTCTTGCCAACTTTCACCGTAATCTTAGCCGGTGTAACAGTCGCAGTCAACCCACTTGGTAAATTTTTAATAGCTAAAGGTACCTCTCTTGTTCCTTCTGTAGCTTTTGTCAAATCTGCCACAACCTTGAATTTTCGTGTACTTTCTTGCATTTCACTAGCAAGTGTCACACGGTTAGAGCCTGTTAACACTACTGATACTTCGGACGCAAACCCACTAATAAAATACTTTTCACTATTGTATTTAATATCAATTGGTACACTAGGCAAGGTGTTGGTATAGGTTTCAGAAGTTGTTTGTCTAGCATTTGAATTATTTTGGTAATTTGTCGTGGTGGCGTAAATAAATAAAACAGCAGCAAAAAAGATGGAAGAAACGATATACCAAATCTGTTTACGATTTTTCATGTTTCCGACCTCCTAGCACACGATTTCTAAAGGGTGATTTTGGTTGTTCATCTGAAATCAGCACTTTCCGCAATTCTGCTTCAAATTCCTCTAATGTCAAATTATGCTTGAAAACTCCATTATGTGTGATAGAGATACCTCCAGTTTCCTCCGATACTACAAAAGTAAGGGCATCGGATACTTCTGACAGACCGATTGCCGCGCGGTGACGTGTCCCAAATTCCTTAGAAATCCCTGTGTTTTCTGTGAGCGGAAGATAAGCGCAAGAAACGGCTATTTTATTGTCTCTTACAATGACAGCACCGTCATGTAGCGGTGTATTGGGAATGAAGATATTGATTAACAACTCACCAGATACATCAGCGTCCAACGGAATCCCTGTTGCAATGTATTCTTGCAAGGTTCTGCTACCTTGGATAGCAACGAGAGCTCCAATTTTCCGCGGACTCATATAATCTACTGCTTTGACAAATGCCTGCACCATTCTTTCTTCTGAGCTAATCGGTGCTGTCGAAAACAAATCGGTAGCACGCCCCAGCCTCTCCAGACCTGTACGAATCTCAGGTGTAAAAATCACAACCGCCGCAATGACCCCATAGGTGATAACTTGGTTAATCAACCAGGAAACCGTTGTTAAACCAATTGCATTGGCAAGAATCTGAGCCAGCACAAATATTAAAACCCCTCGAACAAGAATCATAATTTTAGTGCCCGCGATTGCCTTTGTAAAATAAAATAAAATCCAAGCAACCAGTGCAATATCTATAATATTGGTAACAATACTCCAAGGGCTAGAAAATAAACTAGACCAATATTGGAGATTGGACAATTGCTGAAAATTCATTTTCAGTGTCCTCTCTTTCTCAACCTAAAAACGTTCTTGACTATTATATCACTTTTCAAAATATTTTTCTGTAACCTTCTTTACTTTTTTATGATAAAATATTTCTTATGAAGATAAATACATTATTTGGCAAACTTGTAGGAAAATCCTCCCATTTTGTGTTAAGCAAATTGGGACGCGGATCGACCTTGCCCGGAAAGCTTGCTCTGAAATTTGACAACAACATTTTAAACACACTAGCGCGTGACTACGAAGTGGTGGTAATCACAGGAACCAACGGTAAAACTCTGACTACTGCTCTTACAGTTGGAATCCTCAAAGAGGCTTTTGGCGAAGTTGTGACCAATCCCAGCGGAGCCAATATGATTAGCGGGATTGCGACGACTTTTCTGACCGCTAAAAAAGGAAAATCCGGCAAGAATATCGCCGTACTAGAAATCGATGAAGCCAGTCTCTCACGCATTTGCGACTACATTAAACCGAGCCTCTTCGTCTTTACTAATATTTTCCGCGACCAAATGGATCGTTACGGGGAGATTTACACGACCTACCAAATGATTTTGGATGCTGCTCAAAAGGTTCCTACGGCAACCGTCTTGCTAAATGGAGACAGTCCGCTGTTTAACTCTGTTACTCTCAAAAATCCGGTTCAATATTATGGTTTTGATACAGAAAAAGGAAAGCCAAAACTAGCTCATTACAATACGGAGGGTATTCTCTGTCCTAAATGTCAGCACATTCTAAAATACAAGCTCAACACTTATGCCAATCTAGGCGATTATATTTGTGAGCACTGTGGCTTTAGGCGCCCTGAATTAGACTACAAACTAACCCAATTGACCAGTCTTCGTCACAACAGTTCGGATTTTGTCATTGACGGTCAAAGCTATCACATCAATATCGGTGGTCTCTACAATATCTACAACGCTTTAGCTGCCGTTTCCGTTGCTCAATTCTTTGGAGTTGAGCCAACCACTATCAAGACCGGTTTTGACAAGAGCAGAGCCGTTTTCGGACGTCAGGAAACTTTCAAGATCGGAGACAAAGAGTGCACGCTGGTTCTCATTAAAAACCCTGTCGGAGCCACGCAAGCTCTAGAAATGATTAAGCTAGCTCCTTATCCATTTAGCTTGTCAGTTCTGCTCAACGCAAACTACGCGGACGGTATCGACACGAGCTGGATTTGGGACGCGGATTTTGAGCAGGTTTTAAACATGGATATCCCGCATATGATTGCTGGTGGGGTTCGTCATTCTGAGATTGCTCGACGCTTGCGGGTAACTGGCTATGACGCTGAACAAATCAGTGAAGTAGCTGATTTAAGCCAAGTCTTTGAAGAAATTAAAAACCAAGAAACCAAGCATGCCTATATCCTAGCTACTTATACAGCCATGCTAGAATTCCGCGACTTGCTGGCTTCTCATCAAGTCGTCAGAAAGGAGATGAACTAATGGTTTATACATCACTAACTTCTCCTGAAAATCGGGATTATACTTATGATTTGAAGATTGCCCATCTCTATGGCAATCTCATGAACACTTACGGCGACAATGGCAATATTCTCATGCTCAAATATGTAGCTGAAAAGCTAGGTGCTCGCGTTCAAATTGATATTGTCTCACTTGAAGATGAGTTTGACAAAGATTACTATGATTTGGCGTTTTTTGGCGGAGGGCAAGACTACGAGCAGACCATTGTGGCACGAGATCTGCCTGCAAAAAAAGATAGCTTGGAAGAATTTATCAATCATGACGGCGTGGTGCTAGCTATCTGTGGTGGCTTTCAGCTTCTAGGTCAATACTATATCGAAGCTTCTGGTCGGCGGATTGAGGGACTTGGAATTATGAGACACTATACTCTCAATCAAAAAAATAACCGCTACATCGGCGACATCAAGATTTATAACGATGAATTTGACGAAACCTATTATGGTTTTGAAAATCACCAAGGACGGACCTTTCTATCTGACGATGAAAAACCGCTCGGCAGAATTATTTATGGGAATGGAAACAACAAGGAAGACCAAAGCGAAGGCGTACACTACAAGAATGTCTTTGGCTCTTATTTCCACGGTCCTATCCTATCCCGCAATGCCAATCTAGCTTACCGCCTAGTGACAACTGCTCTGAAGAATAAATATGGTCAAGATATTCCCCTCGCCAACTACGAGGACATTCTAGCTCAAGAAGTCCCAGAAGAATACGGAGACGTCAAGAGCAAGGCAGAGTTTGAATAGGGATATGAAACACAAAAGGAGACCAATGATGAAAGAAAGAATGTACTACATTTTACTGCTACTTGCAATCCTCCTAATCGCTGGACTGTCTTTGGCAAATATGCAAAGCGTCACCGTTAGCTTTATTCTCTTTCGTTTTAAAATTCCACTGATTCTCTTAATTTTACTCTCTGTCTTACTTGGAGCTATCACTACTATCCTCATCAGCATGCCAAAGAATTTTTCTCTCAAAAATGAATTAGCTAAAGCCAAAAAAGAACTCAAAACAAAAAACTAGGTTGGAAATCCAACCTAGTTTTTTGAAGATATTCTTAAAAAGTTCGGATTTTACTTTCGGACACGTTTTTTTTTGTCAAAATTCTCTTGTCCGCAAATCGGACGACATTATTTTTTCAAAAAAGCTTTGTCCGAAACAAGAATGTTCAGAATTTGCTCCAAAAATCTCTTTCCGAAAACTGGACAAAGCAATCTCTCCCCTAAAACTTCTCGTCCGAATGTGGAAAATGGCAAATTACTTAAAAGTTACCCCGTCCTTCATGAAGGACGAGGTTTTTTGCTCAAAAAACTCTCATTCCCGTTTGAAACGTTCGGGATTTACTCTCAGAGATAAATTTCTCCGCCTCAAACAAACTTTCTTGACTTAAAAATAGCTCGCTCACACCTGTTCTGCCACTTCTTCCCACTCTGTCATGGCTGCTTCCTGTCGTTCAGTCAGCTGGTCTAGCTTCTGCTGAAGCTCCATGAGCTCGATCGCATCATTGGTCTCCTGCATAGCTGTAGTCAACTCGGTCGTTTGCGTCTCAAGTTCTTCGATTTCAGCTTCTAGCTGCTCCAAACGGCGAGCTAATTTTCGAGCTTCTTTCTGAGTTTCTTTCTGGAGTTGGTAGTTGGTGACTGGCTGAGGTTGAGTGGGCTCTGATGCAGTAGCTTTCTCCTCTCTCAAAGCTTCCAGCTCTGCTTTTTTCTCCAGATAATAGTCATAATCGCCCAGATAAAGAGTGGAGCCAGTATCAGAAAGCTCGATAATCTGCGTGGCAACTCGGTTGATAAAGTAGCGGTCATGACTGACAAAGAGCAGAGTGCCGTCAAAGTCAATCAAGGCATTCTCCAACACCTCTTTACTATCAATATCTAGGTGGTTGGTTGGCTCATCCAGCACCAGAAAATTCTTGTTTTCCATAGACAGCTTAGCCAGTAAAAGCCGTGCTCGTTCCCCACCTGACAGCATGCTGACAGACTTTTTGACATCATCGCCTGAAAAGAGAAAGGCACCCAGACGATTGCGAATTTCCACTTCTGGCGTTAGTTTAAAATCATTCCAAAGCTCGTCTAAGACTGAATTGCTCGGTGTCAATCGGCTTTGAGTCTGGTCATAGTAGCCCAGCTCCACATTTGCCCCCAGATGCTCCTGACCACGGATAAAAGGAATTTGTCCCACAATGGACTTGATAAGAGTTGTTTTGCCAATACCATTTGGTCCAACAATAGCTACTGCGTTAAATTTGCGAATATCCAGATTGATAGGCTCGGATAACACTTGGTTATCATAACCGATAGCCGCGTCTTCTACAGTCAGAACGACATTTCCAGAAGGCTTAGCCGAGCGAAAAGTCATATTAGCAGAACGACTGCCTCTGTCCGGCTTGTCCAGACGCTCCATTTTTTCCAGCTGTTTGCGTCTGGATTGAGCGCGTTTGGTTGTAGAAGCCCGAACCAGATTGCGATTGACAAAATCCTCCAAAGCAGCAATTTCTTTCTGCTGCTTTTCATAATTCTTAGCCTCTGTCAAGAGCTTCTGCTCCTTTTGCTGAACAAAACTAGAGTAATTTCCCACATAGAGGTCCAACGAATGCTGGGTCAAGTCCAGTGTCACAGTGGCTACTTTATCAAGAAAATAACGGTCGTGACTGACGATGATGAGAGCTCCGCTATAGTTGCTCAAGTAGTTTTCCAGCCAAGCAATCGTCTCTATATCCAAGTGGTTGGTAGGCTCATCCAGTACCAATAAATCTGGCTTTTCCAGTAGCATTTTTGCTAGAGCCAATCGAGTATTCTGCCCGCCCGAAAGCTCTTCTATTTTCATCTGCCACATGGACTCATCAAACTTGAAACCATTGAGAATCGCACGAATATCTGCCTCATAGGTAAAGCCGCCTGCCTGACGGAAATCCTCTGACAAGCGGTCATAGTCTGTCATCAGTTTTTCCAGATCCGTCCCAGTCAAATCCCCCATAGACAGCTCCATCTGTCGCAATCGTTGCTCCTGCTGACGTAAATCATCAAAGACATGCAGCATTTCATCGTAAATGGTATTGACAGACTCAAAGCGACTGTCCTGCGCCAAATAAGACAGGGACATGTCCCGCTTTTTATTGACTTCCCCAGTGCTTGGAGCTTCCTCACCAACTAAAATCTTCAAAAGAGTGGACTTACCAGCTCCATTTTTCCCTACTAAGGCAATTCTATCTCGTTCATCCACTTGCAGGTTGATATTATCAAAAAGAACCTCCCCTGCAAAAGAGCGTTCAATCTTATTTGCTTGTAAAATAATCATAAACCTATTATAGCAGATTCCTATCTCAACTGCTATCTTAGAAAACAAAAATACGGTTCATTTCGACCGCATTTTCATTTAAAGCTACTTAAAATTTCTTGATTTTGCATCACAAGGTAAACACCTAATAGAATAATCAAAGCAAAAAGCCCTAATTTGATGATTCCTTTTACAAAACGAATGACCCCAAAAATTATCATCGAACCAATCAACCACATCACAACTGAATGATTGAAAAATCCTTGAATAGCTTGACTATTTTGACCAAAGAAATTCTGCATGGCAGGAACATGTTCCTGCCATGCAGCTGTCACACCGATACGATCGGCAATATCAGAACCACTTGGCCATAGCCAGGCAAAAATGCTGGAATTAAAGACAAACAAGAAAACTTGCTCTGGGAAACGTCTAATGATTTTAAAGATACTTCTTATCATGCTATGCTTGATACAACTCCTTTACTGCTTGAACATCTACTGCTTGAATCTCGTAAAACGAGCCAGAAGATTGCATGACAGATTTTTCTTCATTATGTTCTAATCCAATCGCATGTCCCAATTCATGTTCTGCTGTGTTTACGATTCGTTCATAAGAGTAGCCGTATTGACTATTCAATAGATAATAACGATTTAGCCGAACCGTTACATTTGTGAAGCGTTTCGTCAATAAATTAGTTTGTGATTCTGCCTCACCTGCCGCACTCACCGTACCATCATTCATCTCTGTCGCCACAATATTGGCTTGACTTTTATCATTTACAATCTGAAAAGTGAAAGCACCTGTTTGATTCCAAGTACGAATGGCTTCCTGATAAGCTGAGCGAAATGTCTCATCTTGTGTATCTATATAAACCGTAGCGCTTGCTGTGTCCCATCGGACACCAGACGCTTGATGAACATGATTGTCCGATAGCTGTTTGGTCAGGTCTTTCACATTTTGCCCGACGCCTAGCTGACTATCCTGTCCACTTACATATCGATAAATTTGACTGACATCTTGCTGAAGTGTTGTCGAAAAACTGCTTTTAGAAGGACTCATGATATACAAGATTCCGACTAAAAAGAGTGCTGTTAATGCAAGACTATAAACTAAACGCCATATCAAGCGCAACAGCGCTGAAAATATTCGAAATATAAACCTCATACTTCCCTCCTAATCTCAAATGTAAAGAGTAAGTATAATGAGATTCGCTTAAAAATTTCTTAACATAGAGAACTGTAAAAGAAAGAATAAAATATTGACAAAAAAATGTAAATTGCTGTCAAAAAAGTCATCTCTCAAGCAACTTTAGGATAAGCGCTCCTCCACTTCAAAATCAATCGGCAACCATTTCAGAAATTCTTCTAGTTGATTTTCCCAATAATACCACTCATGCTTTCCCGGATTATGATGATAGGTGATATCTAAGCCACATTCGCGCAATTGTTTAACAGCTACTTCATTTGCTTGATAAAGAAAATCCTGCTCCCCACACCAAGCGTAAAATTTAGTCTTTTTATCTGACTTCTTTGCCATTGTCGTCAAAAAATGCTGCTTGACATCAGCTGCTTTCAAATCACCAAACACACCTTGCCAATAGTTGAGCGTCCCACCTGGAAGTTCTTCTATGTCCACATCATCTAGACCGAGCCCAATAGCGCCTGAAAATGACCCTGCATAAGAGAATCGATCTGTCGTCAAGGCTATTTTATAAGCCCCATAACCTCCCATTGACAGACCTGCAATAAATGTTTTCTCCCGTTTCCGACTCATATTGGGAAAGAAACGCTGCATAACCTCAGGCAATTCTTTTGCTATGGCATCATAATAATTCAACCCATAAGCAGTATTAGTGTACCAAGCAAGATCTGTTGACGGCATAATGACAATTAAATTTGTATGGCGCAGTAAACGCTCAATATTCGTCCGTTTTCGCCACGAATTTTCATTGCCTCCCATGCCGTGCAAAAGGTAAAGAACGGGAATATCCATATCTGCTATCTGACTGGGGGCTACTGCATCCGCATCAGGATAGATGACATTGACACGACGCTCCATTTCTAGTACTGCTGAATGATATTCTATTTCAAAAAATGCCATTTTTTCTCCTTTTAATATAAATGTAAGAAAGGGGTTGGAACAAACGTCCTGACCCCACGATTTTTGTAACTATATAAAATGTGCTAATTTAACCTACTTAACGCACTTCCATTACAACAGGTAAAATTGCCGGACGACGTTTGGTTTGCTCAAAGAGATATTTCGCAAGATTGTCACGCACCGAGCCTTTCAACTCACTCCAGTCAAAATTATCTTTTGCAAGGTAATCTTCAACTGTTTTATTGATTAAGTCAGCACTCTCACGCAAAATATCACGGCTTTTCTTGACATAAACAAATCCACGTGTATGAACCTTGGCTTTGGAAATAATCTTCTTGTCACGACGGTTTACTGTAATGGCTACGATAAAGATACCGTCTTCAGACAGAACTTTGCGGTCACGAAGAACGATAATTCCGACATCACCAATCGCATTTCCGTCAATCATAACATCACCAGAAGATACCGCACCAGCAGGTACAAAATCACCCTTTTCATATTCCATAATGCTACCACGCTTTGGAATAAAAATGTTCTCTGGCAACATACCAATTGCCATGGCAGCTTTAGCATGTGCTGCCAATTCACGATATTCTCCTTGAATTGGGAACAAGAATTTTGGCTGCAAGAGGTTTAACATCAATTGCAAATCGCGCTCATTTCCATGTCCAGACACTCGCAAATCTTGCGTAATTAGTTTGACAACACCACCTGCTTGGTAGATCATGTTTTCTACACGTGCCACCAAGGCTTCTTTTGCGATAGACGGTGTTGTAACAATATAAATCAAATCACCTTCTTTGATTTCTACATAACGGTGACGACCAATAGACATCTTGCGCAAGCCATTGATTGGCTCACCCATACGCCCAGTTTCCAAAATAATCAACTCATGATCTTCAAACTTGGACATTTCTTTTGGTTTGATTAGCAAACGTTCGTCCACAAGTGATAATTTCTTCAAGCGAATAGCTGTACGAACGATATTTTCAATGTCAAATCCAGTCAACACAACACGACGCCCTGTCCTAGCAGCAGCTTCAAAGACTTGTTGAATCCGAGAAAGATTGCTTGCAACCGCCGCAACAATCACGCGTCCTTCCCAGTCTCCAATTGTATCGCTAATTTCCTTTGCAACTTCGCTCTCACTTGCCACTTGAATCGTACTATCCGCATTTGAAGAATCACTAAGAAGAGCTAGAACCCCTTCACGACCAATTTCCGCCAAGCGAGCAAAATCTGTTGCGTAAGACTGACTAGCCGTTTGGTCAAACTTGAAATCACCTGTGTAAACAATATTCCCTTCAGACGTTTTCAAAACAATCCCTAAACTCTCTGGAATAGAGTGCGTTGTTTTAAAGAAAGATACAACTGTACCTCCAAAATCAATCTCTGTGTCTTCATCAATCACATGAAAATCATTGAACTTTTTGACCGTATCATTTCCTTTGACAAATAACTTAGCCAACTCAATCGTCAATTCTGAGCCAAATACAGGGACTTTCGTTTCAGCCAATAAATAAGGCAAGGCACCAATTGCATCCGCATGACCGTGTGTCAAAAAGACCCCTGCAATACGGTCCTTATTTTCAAACAAATAGTCCATATTTGGAATAACAAAATCCACACCAAGCTGTTCATTTTCTGGATATTTTAATCCGACATCCAGGACAAAAATATATTCATCCACTTCAGCGATGTAAAGATTTTTTCCATTTTCACGTACACCGCCCAAAGCAATCAATTTAATATTGCTCATTGATTCTCCTTTTCAATTTTTTTTACTAACGGTCCTTGGAATCCCAAGTCGAATTACAGTTTTGCAAATCTTTTGCATATCTAATTTATTATACTACTTTTCATGATTTTTTTCAAAGAACAGAGCATACAAAAACTCCTAGTTACTGTATACCTACAGAAAGCTAGGAGCCGTCTCTATTTGCTAATAAGTGATAGATAGACTTTCAGAAAGTAATTATCTGAAAAGAGATTCTTATGATGATTCCATCGTTATCTTATTAAAGAATGATTTTCTTGTCCACAATATATCAAAAACAAGTTTTTTCATCTAAAACAATAGCGGTTTTTTTACTAAGCATGAAAATCATTAAAAAGCTTCTACCAACTGCATCAAATAACATTCTTATTTATTCTTACTTTGCGTTCTTCATACGCGATGCAATTCTACAAACCACTACATGACATCTTCAGAAATATTTATCAAATACCTCCAATTAAGAAAAACAATTAGCAAATAGAAACTAATACATCATAAACGATTTAAAATATGAATGTTCCGATACCCATTGGAATCAGCCCTTTCTTATCTTTCTTTAATTATATTGTACACCTTCTTTTTTAAAAAAGCAAGCGTTTACATTCATTTTTTTTAAATATTTTTTACAAATGAAAAGAGGCAGAATTAACCATTCAAACCTCTTCTCAATGTGGATTTTTATGCCCGTACTGTGACACTTGTGCCGTCTTCTTTATAAAGATTTATCAAACCTTCTTTACGACTGCGTACCATATCACCTGGATAAACCGGATGTGGCAAGGAAATCGTCAACAGTTCCATCGGATTTGGAGCCCGATCAATTTTATTTCCATCTGAATCATGTAAATCTGTAATGACTGCGTTAAAATGACGGAAACCAGGACCATAAAACTCAACTGGGTCGCCCTCATTGATGACATTTCGTTGCCGAATAGTCGCTGTTTGCGTATCAGGGTCATAAGCCACCACTTCTGCCACAAATTTATATTGCGGAATTTTGCGGCGTGCTCCAAAAAGCTGCTCATTTTCAGTTGGTGTATGATAGTAAAATCCCGTTGCCAACTCACGTTGCGCAACTTTCCACATTTCATCTACTAAATCTTGCTTGATTGCTTCAAACTTTTCAGGACTTTCAAGATAAGCATCTACTGCCGCCTTGTAACAATTTGAAACAGTAGATACATAGTGAATAGACTTCATGCGCCCTTCAATTTTCAAGCTGTCCACCCCATTTTCAATCATATCTGGAATATGATCAATCATGGACATATCAACAGCCGACATAGAAAATTCTTCTGGAATTTCTCCTTTTAAGCTCTTGCGCTCTTGTCCAAAGGGCATATCGTAGAGGTCATATTTCCAGCGGCAAGACTGAGAGCACCCCCCACGATTGGCATCCCGCATACTCATGTGATTAGATAAAGTACAGCGCCCTGAGTAAGAAATGCACATAGCCCCATGAACAAAAGCTTCAATCTCCACATCAGTATGTTTGCGGATTTCTGCCAATTCTTCCATGGAAACCTCACGTGCCAAAACGACACGTGTCAACCCCAAATCCTTCCAAAATTCTAAGGTTTCATAGTTTGTTGCGCTAGCTTGTGTTGACAAGTGTACTTCCAAACCTGGCGCTTCTGTACAAGCAATGGCAATCAATGCTGGGTCAGATACGATAACGGCAGAAATGCCAATATCTCGCAAAGTGCGGAACCATTCCCCAGCTCCTTCTTCATTTCCTTCGTGGGTTACCATGTTCGCAGCCACATAGACTTTTGCGCCATGTTCACGAGCAAATTGAACGCCCTCTTCCATTTCTTCAAACGTAAAATTTCCAGCACGACTGCGCAAACCATAGGCTTGTCCGCCAATGTAGACAGCATCCGCTCCATAGCGAATGGCGACTTTTAATTTTTCCAACGTTCCAGCAGGCGCCAGAACTTCTGGTCTTTTCAAAGTTTTTGTCATATTCTCGCTCTTTTCTAAATTCTAATACTTAGCCTTTTTATTTTATAGCAAAAAAGGTTTGAAAGCAAGCTAAAGGAAACAGATTGTGAAAGTTAAACAAGCAGTTGCAACTCGCAACTACCTGCGTCCCTTATTTCACCTGGTCTGGATCATATTCATAAAATCCAGTATCCAAGAAACGATTCTTTGGATGCAATTGATGAACCTGCTCATCCAAAAGGAAAGCCTGATCATGTGTAAATTGATTGGTCTCAATCAGCTCACGCGCTTGCACAAAGAGTTTGACAATTTCAACAAAATTGTGTCCTGGCGTGTAAATACCTTCTAATTTCCAATGTGTAAAGCCATGTTCTACCAACTCTCCAAGTTTCGTCATCATATCCAAATCATTATTTGCAAAAATATGCGTCCCATGATTGTCCTCAAAAATAGAATAATGGCTATCTGGGTCACTCGGCTCTGCAAGGAATAAATCACGCTCACGACTCTTTTCGTCATCAATATGAGTGAAATTGTAATAATTCTGCAAAAGCGGTCGCTTAGAATGATGAATGACGCTAGCACCATAGACTAGTATCTCAACAGGAATTTCTAACACTTCCTGCATTTTAAACAATTCTGCCGATGGGATTTCACGCGCTAGAACTGCCTCAGAAGCGCCAGCTTTTTGCCCCCAGAAGTTCACTTGACGACTGCTAGCAACCATAGTCGAAGCATCATAAATCGTCTTAAACGGATAACCGTCGCGTTTTAACACATAAAAAACACCGGCATCTCCTACAGTAATATAATCCGCCTGAATATCCACTAAAAAATCAAGAAATGGCTTGATTTTATTCATCATTTCCTGATGCATCAAAGCATTGACAGCAATTGTCAACTTTTTGCCTACCTCATGTACAAGGGCTGCAATCTGTCGCAATTCGTCATAAGAAAAAGTACGGGGTAATCGAAGACCATACTCTTTTTCGCCTACATAAATGCGATCCACACCTGCTTCTAAAAGCTCTTTTACTTGTTCAACGCTCTCAGCTGTCGCTGTAATGATAATCTTTTTCATAGCAAAATTATAACATATTTTTGATTTCTCTTCTATTTTTTAATTTGAAAAGCATTTTTAGCCTTTTTGTAACTGTTATGTAATATTTATCTAATTAAAATCATGATAAAATAAGAGAGTACTGTAAGGAGAGAGAACATGACCGCAAGAAAATATCAGTCCTATCAAGAGGACTACACCTATCCAGAATTAGAACAAGAACAATATCCCCTTTATCAAGATTACATTCCTGAAGCAAAAACGAATCCAAACCTGAAAGAATTACTATTTTTCGTGAATATTGCTACATTTTGTATCTTGACAGCTTTGTTTAGCTTTTTATTCCTGTCTATTAAAATAAACACTTTCTTAGCTTTTGCTTTAGCAATTGGTGTTAGTTTAGTTTGCATTAAAATGCAGCAAGCATTTATTCGTCAGAAAAGAAATAAATAGTTTTGAAATTAAAGCGCCTATTTGCAAGGCACTATTTTTGTCGTGAATTGTTGTGATTCGTTGTGATGTAAAATCGATGTTAAAAAAATTGAGGTGCTAGTCCTCAATTTTTTTGTCTTCATTTTCCGATTCTTGGTTTTCTGTCAAATCAATGACAATATCCTCCGATGTGGTTTCTTTATCAACTGGTTCTTGCTCAGTTTTTTTGAAATCTTCTGGAGAGATACCTTCTGGTGTCATTTTTTCTTTCCATTCTTGTATTTTCTCTTGTGAAAAGTCAACTACTTGTTTCGTTGCTTCTTTCACAGAGTCAAGAACAGTTTCGCCTGTAATTTCTCCGCTTTCAACCTTTTCTTTGGCTTGGTTGACTGCTTCTACAGCTTGGTTAGAGAATTGATTGGCTTTTTGTACTACTTGATCTTTAAAATCATCTGGATTTTCTTTGACGTCATTCATAAAATCAGAAACCTTAGCAGTCACTTCTTTTCCTTTTTTGCTAGTAAGAAATACAGCTACAGCCGCTCCAGAGATTGTTCCTAAAAGGATTGATGAAAATTTACCCATAATAAGCCTTCTTTCTTATTTTTTAAATAGTTTTGTAATCATGCGCAAAGCTGATAAAGCTGCACCAGCTTTGACACTATTTTTTCCTGCTGCAGCGGCTTTTTTACTCAAATGACGAGCAGAATCATTCAAATCCGAAACGGACTCAGATAAATCTGCAACTGCAGTGAAAAGCGGTTCAATGGTTGTCATTTTTCCGTTAATATCATCTGCTAAAACATTCACTTTCGTTAACAATTCATTGGTTTGATAGAGTGTCACATTGACATCTGTCGTCAACACCTGAATTGTTTTTTCTGTTTCGTCAACGACATTTGAGATTTTCCTAACCAAAAAAATTCGTATAAACAATCAAGGCAACCAAAGCGAGGGCAACTAAACTATAAGCAATCTCAAGCATTTTTCTTCTCCTAACTTTTTAATAATAAGGGGTATCTTTTTTTCTGCGTTGGTAAATGACGAGAATGATTCCGGCAACCACTAGAACAGCAGACAACCATTGTGACACACGCAAGCCAGCAAACATGAGACTGTCTGTCCGCATCCCTTCAATGACCATGCGCCCCATTCCGTACCAAATCAGATAAAACCCTGTAATTTCACCACGTTTGAGGAAGTTTTCCTTTCTTCGTACAATCATCACCAGAGCAAATCCAAGCAAATTCCAAACCGACTCATAAAGGAAAGTTGGTTGTCGATAATGACCATCAATGTACATTTGATTGCGAATAAAACTTGGTAAGTAATTTAAACTTTTAACGACCGCTCCGTAAGCCTCTTGGTTGAAGAAATTTCCCCAGCGTCCAAGACTTTGGGCAATCATTACACTCGGAACCGCAATATCTAAAAAGTCTAGCGTATTGATAAGCTTTCTCTGTGAGAAAAAATACAAGACAATCGCTCCGGTGATTAAACCGCCATAGATAGCAATTCCTCCGTGCCAAATGGCAAAAATCTCACTAGGATTTTTAGCATAATAGCCCCAATCAAAAATAACATAATAAATGCGAGCTCCAACGATTGCCAAAGGAAACGCAATGAGGATAAAATCAAGAATATCATCTGGAATGATTTTCTTCCGCGGCGCTTCACGCATAGCCAGATAAACAGCTAAAACTAAACCTGTTACAATACAAATCGCATACCAGCGAATACTAAGAGGCCCTATCTTAAATGCAATTGGATCAATCATGAGACACCTCATTTTCACTAATGAGATTGGTCAAGCGTTCCTCAAAAGTCTTCGTGGCATCAAAGCCCATTTCTTTTGCACGGTAATTCATTGCTGCTGCTTCAATCACTACCGAAATATTGCGGCCCGTTTTCACAGGAATACGGATTCTTGGAATGGAAACACCTGATACTTCAAACTCTTCACCATTATTTCCTAAACGGTCAAATGTTTTATTGACATCATAATTTTCCAAATAAACGGCAATCTGCACTTGTGATGAATCTTTGACAGCACTAGCTCCATAAAGACTCATGACATCGATAATTCCGACACCGCGAATCTCAAGCAAATGGCGCAAAATTTCAGCTGGCTCGCCCCAAAGAGTCATTTCATCTTTTGCATAGATATCCACGCGGTCATCTGCAACCAAACGATGTCCTCTCTTCACCAGCTCCAATCCAGTCTCGCTTTTTCCGATTCCACTATCTCCTTGAATCAAGACACCCATCCCGTAAATGTCCATTAAAACCCCATGAATACTGGTTCGCTCAGCCAAACGCGAATCCAAATAACTTGAAATCTCACCGGATAAACGACTAGTTGGTGTGTGACTGCTGAGAACAACAATTTCATTTTCCTTTGCAGCCTTTAACATCTCATCGGGAATTTTCAAATCACGCGCCACAATCATAACAGTGTCTCGTTCAAACATTTTCCGTAAAACCTGATAGCGATTATGGGACGTCATCTTCATCAAGTAAGACCATTCTTTCATGCCCATTAGCTGGATACGCTCTGGGGTGTAATAGTCAAAATAACCTGTCATTTCAAGTCCTGGGCGGGAAATATCAGAGGTCGTAATTTCTCTTTCCAACATTTTCTCGTCGCCATAAACCACATTTAACCTGACTTTTTTTAATAGATCTTTGATCTTTACAGTCATATTCTTCCCCTTTGATAGTTTCTTTTTCTATTATAGCAAATTTTCAGATTAAAGGAGAGTTTCATCCTTGTTTTTAAAGAAAATGGATAAACATACATAGCATTTACTACTTCTCTGACTGGAGCATTCTTTCTACAATTTGTTTTTGATCTTGAAATAAAGGATAACGGTTCACAAAATATCGTAATTCACTAGGTTTCAGCCAGATGTGACTATCCGTTTCACCCTCTTGATATTTCACGTCTTTCTCTGTGACAATTGCCTCATAAAAATCAAAATGACAGTGTTCTTTAGGTGAAGTCGTCTGCTCAATTAGTTGTATTTCTCTAGGAATCAGCCCAGTTTCTTCCTGCAATTCACGATAAGCTGCGGTCATGCTATCTTCACCAGCCAACACACTTCCTCCTGCACCAAACTCATAATAATTAGGATGAATTTCTTTTTTTGGACTGCGGTGCATCAGGAGAAATTCCCCATCTATATGACGAACAAAGACATTGACACAAAGGTGATACTGACCTTCCGCAATTGGTTCTCCTCTCTTTAGAAACTTTCCTTGTCGCTCTCTTTGCTCATTATAAGCATCCCAATATTCCATCTCTTCTCCTTCAAAAATAAGAGAGTCCATTTCCTGAACCCCTTTTTACATATATAAACAAAGTCTCGTTCTATTATAGTCACCAAAACCAGCCGTCTTCTTCTTTGATTGCTTCTGCTTCTTTACGCTTACGAGGTCCTGTCCCATACATTTCTTCTTCTACATCTTCCTTGTAAGGCATCACAGATGATAAGATGATGTAGATGATAATCCCTAAACCCAAATTAGAAATGGTAAATAAAACGAATAAAAAGCGAACAAGCCCTACATCTAGACCAAATTTATCAGATAAACCTGCTAACACTCCCGATACAGCTCTATTTCGACGTAATTTATAAAATGTTGTTTTCATAATCAGTAAGCCTCTTTCATTGATACTGAATCTAGTGTAGCACATTTCATTCATCATGCCATCCGTCCTTAGGCGGATTTCTGATTGTTTCTCCAAAATAGTCATTAAGACTGCAACTGTCTGACAAAAATGAGTTTCCCTTGGCAGCGTCCGCAGCAATACCGCTCAGTATTGATTCGTCTTTTTCTATGATATTGTGCACGACAATGCAGGCATTGATAAACAAGCGTTTTTGAAGTTGATTGGCTTGATAAAGTAGGGGCATAGCGCAAACCATCCACGGCTTTCAATAATTGCTTGAAATCTCGATCCTTATGTCGATAGCCCTTCTTTTCAAAGTAAAGATGATAGTGACACAACTCGTGCCGCACAATTTTTCGGAAGGTTTCTAAACCAAACTGTTCATAGATTCTAGGATTAAAATCAAGATGCCCATCCTTTGGAAAAAAGCGTCCACCTGTTGAGCGAAGGCGCTTATTCCAAGAAGCCGTATGTCGAAATTCTTTGTCAAAATCTTCCAAAGAGACTTGTCTGACATAGTTAGTTAGATTCACGCGGTGCCACCAAGGAAAGATTGACCTTTTCTCTTTCTATATCCAATTTGTCTACCCACACGGTTACCAAGTCACCGACAGAAACTACTTGACTCGGATGTTTGACATAGCTGTTACTGAGCTTAGAAATATGAATCAAGCCGTCCTCATGAATGCCAATATCCACAAAAGCACCAAAATCAACGACATTGCGAACAACGCCTTCTAACTTTTGCCCAATTTGTAAGTCCTTTATATCAAGGACATCTTGACGCAGAACCGGTGCATCAAATGAATCACGCATATCACGACCTGGCTTGAGCAAGTCTGCAATGATATCCTTAAGAGTAGCTTCTCCCAAGTCCAAATCTGCAGCAACTTTTTTGACATCTAAAGACTGCAATTTTTCCTGAGCGGCTTGATCCAAGTCCGCAATTGCAAGCATTTGGAACAATTTCTCAACAGCTGGATAACTCTCTGGGTGAACACCTGTATTATCCAAAACATTATCACTTTCGGGAATCCGTAGGAACCCTGCCGCCTGTTCAAATGCTTTAGCACCCAGACGAGGAACTTTTTTAATGGCATCGCGCGAGCGAATCATGCCTTCTTCTTCACGATATTTGACAATATTTTCAGAAATAGTTTTGTTTAACCCTGCCACATGCGATAGAAGAGATGGACTTGCGGTATTGATATTAACGCCGACTTGGTTAACAACGGTATCTACGACAAAATCCAAGCTTTCAGATAATTTCTTCTGGCTAACATCATGCTGGTATTGACCGACACCGATTGATTTTGGGTCAATTTTGACTAGCTCTGCAAGGGGGTCTTGCAGTCGACGTGCGATAGAGATAGCCGAACGTTTTTCGACCGTCAAGTCTGGAAATTCGTGTCGCGCCAACTCGCTAGCAGAATAAACAGATGCGCCACTTTCATTGACAATAACATAGCTGACGTTTGGATGAGTTTTCAATACTTCAGCAACAAATGCTTCACTTTCACGACTAGCTGTTCCATTCCCAATAGCAATGATTTCAACACCAAATTGGTCAATCAAGTCTGACAAATCTTGCTTAGAAGCTTCAATTTGCGCTGCTTTTGCCGGTGGAACAGGATAGATAACCTGAGTTGTCAGCATTTTTCCAGTTGCATCTACGACTGCTAATTTTGCTCCTGTCCGGAAAGCTGGGTCAAATCCTAGTACCACGCGTCCTTTGAGTGGTGCAATCAAGAGCAGATTTCGCAGATTATCTGAAAAGAGCTGAATGGCTCCGTCTTCTGCAGTCTCGGTCAATTCTGCCCTAATCCGACGTTCCATAGCTGGAATGATTTTCTTTTTCACAGCTTGCTGGATTGCTTCATGAATGTAGTCATTCTTGAGCTTAAAGCGCACTTCAAAAAATCGGATAATTTTATCTACATTGTGCTCAAAGCCAACTTTGAGAATGCCTAACTTTTCACCACGATTCAGCGCTAAGGTGCGATACCCCTGCATATCCGCGATTTTTTCGGAAAAGTCATAATAGATTTGGAATACTTGCTTTTCGTCCAAATCGGCGTCTTTCAAAGTTGAAATAATGCTTGAATTTGTCAGCATTTCATGATAGGTCCAAGCACGCAGCTGCACATCTTCTGAAATGGCTTCCACTAAAATATCTACAGCTCCAGCTAGAGCTGCTTCTGCCGTCGGAAATGTTTCGTTAGTTAAGGCAGTTGCTTCCTCTTGAAGAGTGGCAGCATTTTGTAATATGAGTCGTGCCAAAGGAAAAAGTCCTGCTTCACGTGCAATCGTGGCTTTTGTCCGACGCTTTTCTTTATAAGGAAGATAGAGTTCCTCCACATCAGCTAATTTTTCAGCTGCTTCAATAGCTGCACGTAGTTTTTCCGTCAGTTTTCCTTGCTCTTCAATCTTCGCGAGCACCGTTGCCTTGCGCTCTCTGAGGTTCGTCAGACTTTTATCCAAATCAAGAATAGCCTTAATCTCTACCTCATCCAAATTCCCTGTCATTTCTTTCCGATAACGAGCGATAAATGGGATTGTGTTGCCTTCTGCTATCAGTTCCAATACTTTTTCAATTTGCTTCTGACTAATCTTTAAACTTTGCGATAGTTCGATAATATTTGTTTCCATAAAGAATATTATACCATACCTTATCCAGCAGTCCAAATACAATTGTCTCTCTGGCTACTTTCTTCTTTCGCCATTATTTTATTCATTTGATGAATTGCAAGAATAAGTGCAATTTATCATTCTAAATAGTAAAAGAGTCCTCAAGCAGGACTCTAAAAACACTGATAAAGATGAATTATTCCTCAGATTATGTACTCAATCATTGTAACAACTCAGTTAAATACCCTCGCTTCATCATCTCTAGATTAAATACATTTGGAATATGAGCAAAAGCTTCCGCAAGAGGTAAGTGTGCCGTTTTCCAGCCCTGTCCATCTGTTACCCAGACAAAGTTCACATCATCTGTTGAACTTTCAACAAACTGGCTTAGTTCTGTGAATTCTCCTGCAACAGCTTTCAACTTACTACCACCTCCACCATAATAGTTCGTTTCTATTAACCACAACTTTCTATTTTGGGGAGAAAAAACGGCTACATCAAAACGTCTCTCGGATTTATCAACTGGAACAGTAATTCCCCAATTTTCCCTAATATAAGCCGCTGTCGCCTGAGCTTTAAACTCCAAACCATATTTTAAACAGACTTTCTCTACACTACGCTCCAAAATGCCTTCCATAGTTGTTCCGCTCCGATTTTTTCGAGCGTTACTGTCTAAACCAGCTTCAACACCATATACATAATCCACCAGTGAGCGATTAGCTTCATATTGTAGAAAATCAAGCAGGCCAGACTGATCAACAAACTCCACATAATCTTCTATTTTCTCTGTTTCAATTTTTTTAAAATTAAGCTGATGGAAGGACATATTGTCTTCTTCATCCAGACTCAAAACATCTAAAATTTTGTCTCTACTAGCAATCAGACTAGGAATTGCCCTCAACAAATCAGGTTGTTTTCTGAACAAATCAAGAGCTGTTTGGTAGATATCATCTTTTCCAATCAGATAATTAAGTGTATGCAGTTCCAACTCAAATTTCTTCGTCTCTCTTTCTACTTTCTCCCAGTTAACATAGTATTTTGGTGTACGGTTGGTGACAGAGAGGGTGGAGAGAAAATGGCCCAATCTTTCGTCAGAGTTCAATTGTAAATAAGATTCAAGATTCATTTTTTTCCTCCTCAGGAATTGGTAACCCTAGTGCATCTAACGGAATATAATTAAAGTAATAACCGCAGCCAACATCAATAATATAATTTAGTGTATCTTGATAGCTAGGCTTATCAAACCATTTTTTATCTAGCAAATAGTAATACTTGACTTCTTTATTAAGTGGGGCAAATAATTTTCTATACTGCTTTAACTTAAAATCACAAGTTTGTAATTTTTCATCTACACTACCTGTAGTACTTTGAGTTTTTTTCTCAATAATAAAAACAGTATTATTGTTAATTACAAATATTGAATCATCTGGTAAAAGTTTTTTTGAAATAACTTTATTATAATCAAACTCTAGCTCATCAAAATATCGATACAAGCCATATTTCTGAAATATCTCACCAACTTCTTCTGAGTTGAAAAAAACTTTCCATCTAGCCTGCTTTTGTCGAAGTTTATTCCTAATTACACCATTTTTTAGGTATCTAATATCGTAGTCATTGGGTTCAACAATATATCCTTGTTGTTTAGCAATAAAAGTAGGTAAATCCGTTTTTAGCTCAAAAGCAAGACCCGTCCTTGTATTTGCTCCACCGACACCATCTTTCTTCATCACTCGGCCTCCAATCTTCTTTTTGCTATTTCTAAATAATCTTGTTCTGCATCAATACCAATGAACCGTCTGCCTAGTCTTTTAGCCACAACCCCTGTAGTCCCGCTTCCAACAAAAGGATCCAAAATGTAATCACCTTCTCTTGTACTAGCTAAAATGATTCGCTCCAATAAATACTCCGGTTTTTGAGTCGGATGTTTACCAGCCCATTTTTCAGCTTTTTTTGTCAATGAGCCTGTCCAAACATCTTTCATTTGTTTTCCACTGTTGATTTCCTTCATCAAATCATAATTGTAATAATGTTTGACTTTTTTATCATCTTTCCTAGCCCAAAGAATGGTTTCAGTAGAATGTGTGAAATAACGACAAGATAAATTAGGAGCGGGATTGGTTTTCTGCCAAGTGATATTATTTAGAATCTTGAACCCCTCTTGCTCCAAAGCCATTCCGACCGAATAGATATTATGAAAACTACCCGAAATCCAAATAGTTCCATTAGGTTTAAGTACTTGTTTAGCTAACCTTATCCATCTGCGGTTAAAATCGTGTTTTTCTTCTAAACCTGATACCTTATCCCACTCCCCCTTATTTACAGAAACAACATTTCCACCTGAATTGGAAAAACCACCATTGCTTAAGAAGTAAGGTGGATCCGCAAAAATCATATCCATGCTTTCTGGCTTCATTTTTGATAAAAAGTCAAAGGTATTTGCATGAACCAGAATAGCCCTATCCTTATTATAGTATGGTTTTGTCATTAAAACACCTCCATACTTATATTCGTAATTATTCATAATTTGTTACTATTATTTCTGAAATTTTTCCTCGGCTTGATTTTTTAGCACCATTCGTTCGTTGGGCTTCGACAAAGTAGATATTAAAATCCTTGTATAATTCCTCAGCTAAGGGACTAGAAGAGTTTGAGAGCATGGCATAGACCCCTCTATCAGTTAATTCCTTAAAGGTATCCCTCAAGCGAACTTGTTCTTTATAAGAAAAACCTTCATGAGTATAAGAAGTAAATGAACTCGTTTCATTTAAAGGAATGTAAGGCGGATCAAAATAGACAAAATCTTCTGCTTGGGCTCCTGCAACTGCATCAGCAAAGTCTGTTTGTAGAATTTCCACATCGTTTTCATTCAAATAACCACTAATCTGATGAATTAAATCTACATCTACTATTTTAGGATTTTTGTAACGACCATAAGGAACGTTAAATTGATTTTTAGAATTAACTCGATAAAGACCATTAAAGTCAACTCGAAGCATGTAGAGAACCCGAGCTGCACGCTCAACATCGGTCATCTCATCAATACGACCATCCCGATCAACAGAACGAAGTTCTAAATAGTATTCTTTGCTATTATTTGTTTTGTGTTCCAGAAGCAAATCAATCAAGTCAGCTGGCTTCTCCTTTATTTGTCGATAAACATTCATCAACTCCTCGTTAAAATCATTGATAACAGCTCGTTCAGGAGCTAAGTCAAAAAATAAAGCACCTCCGCCTACAAAAGGCTCAAAATAACACTTATACTTTTCAGGCATATAGCTTCTCAATTCACTCAAAAGTTGCCGCTTTCCGCCCGTCCATTTGGTAAATGGTTGAAGATTATAGTATTTTAATTTTATATTATTATCTGGAGACATGATCCTTCCTTTGCACATATAGTCTATTTATTATACCACATTCATCTCCTTCTTTCACAAGCTAATTGCTATTCTGCTGACTTTATTTCACCATAATTTTCAAAATGATAGTATAATAGTTAAAAAGGAAAAGGAGGCTGTTATGGCTATTAAATTTACGCGTTCAGATGATTTGGACAAAATGTTTGAAGAATTTGCAACGTTACCTAAAATCGAAAAAGTAGAATTTCCTGATGAAAAAGAAAAAAAGATTAAAAAAGTGGAGAAGGCTAAAAAGTCATGAGCTTTTTTAATCAACTGCCACCTAGTGTGCTACAAGCTGGTGCGATTTTCCTCTCCATTATTATCGAAGCACTACCTTTTGTGCTAATCGGGAGCATTATTTCAGGTTTTATAGAGGTTTATATCACACCAGACAAAGTTTATCGCTATCTGCCTAAAAATAAATGGGGTAGGATTTTCTTTGGTACTTTTATTGGCTTTATTTTCCCTTCTTGCGAATGTGGAATTGTGCCTATTATCAATCGTTTTTTGGAAAAGAAAGTACCAAGTTACACAGCTGTTCCTTTTATGGTGACAGCACCTGTTATCAATCCTATTGTTCTTTTTGCGACCTATTCTGCCTTTGGGAATTCCTTTAAAATGGCTTTGCTCAGAGCCCTTGGCTCTATTGTTGTGGCAATCATCTTAGGAATTTTCTTTGGCTTTCTCAATACTGCAACTATTCAAAAAGAAAATCGAGTTATTCGGCATGAGCATGACTTTTCTCATTTGAATCAAGCGCAGAAAGTATTTCAAGTGTTTGTGCAATCTATTGACGAATTTTTTGATACAGGTCGTTACTTAGTCTTTGGTTGTCTCTTTGCCAGTCTAGTGCAAGTCTACGTACCTACACGCATTCTGACTTCCATTAGTGCAACGCCACTTATGGCTATTTTGCTATTGATGCTACTTGCATTTCTTCTCTCACTTTGCAGTGAAGCAGACGCCTTTATCGGCAGTTCGCTCATTTCTAGTTTTGGCTTAGCGCCAGTTCTCGCTTTCCTCGTCATTGGACCAATGCTAGATGTGAAAAATATTCTCATGATGAAAAATTACCTCAAAGGACGATTCATCTGGCAATTCATTGGAATTGTTAGTTTAGTTGTTGTCATTTACTCTTGGCTTGTGGGGGTGGTGCTATGATTCGTTTTCTAATTTTAGCTGGTTACTTTGAAATCACCATGTATTTGCAACTTTCCGGCAAGCTCAATCAATACATCAATATGCATTTTTCTTATTTGGCATATATTTCAATGATTCTTTCTTTCGTGCTAGCCATTGTCCAGCTCATTGTCTGGATGAAAAAAATGAAAGTGCACAGCCATTTGACGAGTCGTTCTGCAAAATTTGCTAGTATTGCTTTTCTTGTTGTACCACTTGTCGTTGCTCTCTTCTTTCCAACGGTCAATTTGGACTCTACAACCGTTTCTGCTAAGGGCTACCATTTCCCGCTGGCTGACGGTAGTTCTAAGAACATTCAGGCTGATGAGGGCACTACCAATCAGTACCTAAAACCTGATACCAGTACCTATTTTACTAAAAGTGCTTACGAGAAAGAAATGCGGGCAGCTGCAAAAAAATATCTGAAAAAAGACGTCATTTCCGTTACGACTGAAAATTATATGGAAATCATGGAAGTCCTCTATGATTATCCAGATGAATTTGCGGGAAAACGGCTAGAATTTACTGGCTTTGTCTACAACGACCCAAGCGATAAAAACAGCCAGTTTCTTTTCCGCTTTGGTATTATTCATTGTATTGCCGATTCGGGAGTTTATGGACTTCTGACAACTGGTAATACGGAGCATTTTGAAAATAATACCTGGATAAGAGCAAGCGGAAAAATTACGATTCGCTATCATAAGCAACTAGGACAAAGCTTGCCAACGCTTGAAGTGGATAGTTTCAAGAAAGTTGAAAAACCTAGCAATCCTTATGTCTATCGTGTCTTTTAAACTACATTAAATAACCCAAAGAAGACCTGAGAACTATTTCTCTAGGTCTCCTATTATGCTCTTTTGTGAGCAATTATGATAAAATAAGAGAAATTTGTATTTTTAGGAGGTACTATGTCACATCAAAATCAACCCGTTTCAAGGAAAACCTTGCTATCTATTTTCGCCACTGCTCTAATTACTTTTGCTGGAATTCTGTCTGAAACCAGTATGAATGTCACTTTTCCGCATCTTATGAAAGTTTTTCATACAGACCTTGGCACATTGCAATGGATTACGACAGGTTATCTGCTGGCTGTCGCCATCACAATTACACTCGGAGCTACGCTAGCACACAACTGGTCTGAACGGAGAATTCTCTTCACCAGCCTAGCTATTTTTACGTTAGGAAATGGTGTTGCAATGCTTGCGCCTAATTTTGCCTTACTCATGTTAGGACGCATTTTGCAAGGTTCAGCAACTGGAATTGCTACCCCCCTTATGTTTAATCTTATCGTAGAACGCATTCCGCGTAGCCAAATTGGTTTTTACATGGGATTGTCTGGACTTGTTATAAGCCTAGCTCCTGCGATTGGTCCCACCTATGGCGGCTTGATGATTGGTTCATTCGATTGGCACATGATTTACACATTCATCATGCCGGTTCCGATTATCTCCTTCATTTTAGGATTTTTCTTTTTAGAAAATACCCCCAATAGAAAGGAACGTCCCTTTGAATGGGTTTCTTTCTTGCTCCTTGCACTCGCACTTACTTTTTCTATTATGGCGATTTCTAGTTTAGAAGCAGGCAGCTTTAATTGGAGCTTTGTCATCATCTTTTTATTATCACTTATCCTTTTCATTTGGAGAAGTCTAACCGTTGAACATCCTTTTTTAGATATTCGTATTTTGAAAAATCCAGTTATTTTACTAGGGATTATTCCTTTCTTTCTCTACCAATTTTCAAATTTATCAGCCAATTTTCTGATTCCTAATTTCTTGGTTTTAGTGAAACACGAGGCTACTTCTGCTGCTGGCTTTGCACTGCTACCTGGAACAATGTTAGGAGCTTTTTCGGCACCTTTCTTGGGAAAATTATATGACACCAAGGGACCCAAATTTTCTCTATATGGTGGGAATCTCCTCTTTTTCTTAGCCGTTTCCGTTTTTGCATTCTTTACAAAAGCCTTAACATTACCGCTCATCATCCTTTTTTATATTTTCTTTACGATTGGGCGCAATCTGGCTTTCAACAACACGATGGCCTTATCTGTTTCACAAATTAGTCGGGAAAAGTCACCAGACGCCACTGCTCTCTTTCAAATGGCTCAAACATTTGCTGGAGCTTTAGGAACGGCGATTGCTGCTATCATGGTCAATCAAGCTCCTGATACTACAACAGGTGTACATCTTGTCTTTCTACTTTTATTCTTCCTTGTTATCCTTATTTTTTATCTCTTTTACTCTTTATTTCGAGTTATCAAAAATCAGAAATTTTAATCAATTTATGGTAAAATAAATAAAATATTAGAAAATGGGTGTTCAAAATGTCTTCAAAAGTGATTATTACAATTTTTGGTGCCAGTGGAGATTTGGCAAAAAGAAAACTCTATCCCTCTCTTTTTAGATTGTATAAATCTGGCAATCTGTCTAAGCATTTTGCCGTTATCGGCACAGCTCGCAGACCTTGGAGCAAGGAATATTTTGAATCTGTCGTGGTCGAGTCTATCACAGACCTCGCAGATAGCCCTGAGCAAGCGCAAGAATTTGCTAGCCATTTCTATTATCAAAGTCACGACGTCCAAGATACTGAGCATTATATTGAATTAAGGAAACTACAAAACAGCCTTGACGAGCAATATCAAGCAGAACATAACAAACTTTTCTTCCTGTCCATGGCTCCTCAGTTTTTCGGAACCATTGCTAAACACCTCAAATCCGAGCAAATTGTAGACGGGAAAGGATTTGAACGCTTAATTGTAGAAAAACCGTTTGGCACAGACCTTGCCTCTGCTAGCAAACTGAACGACGATTTGTTGGCAACATTTGACGAAGAGCAGATTTTCCGGATTGACCATTATCTCGGCAAAGAAATGATTCAAAGTATTTTTGCCATTCGCTTTGCCAATCTTCTTTTTGAAAATGTCTGGAATCGTGATTATATTGACAATGTACAGATCACTTTTGCTGAAAAGTTAGGTGTGGAGGAACGTGGTGGTTATTACGACCATTCAGGTGCACTGCGCGATATGGTGCAAAATCACACACTTCAACTCCTGTCTTTGCTTGCTATGGATAAACCCAAAACTTTCACCAAAGATGATATTCGGGCTGAAAAAATTAAGGTTTTTAAGCACTTGCATAAACCTACTGATAATGATCTGAAAAAACTCTTCATTCGTGGTCAATATACTTCTGGTAAAGTAGACGGGAAAAAGTATATTTCCTATCGCAGCGAACCAAATGTTGACCCAGAATCTACTACAGAAACTTTTGCTTCTGGTGCATTTTTTGTAGATAGTGAGCGTTTCCGTGGTGTTCCATTTTTCTTTCGTACTGGAAAGCGTCTTACTGCTAAAGGAACTCATGTCAACATTGTTTTTAAGCAAGTGGAATCCATTTTTGGCTCCTCGCTCCAACCAAATGTGTTGACCATCTACATTCAGCCAACTGAAGGTTTTTCTCTTAGCATGAACGGCAAAGAAGTGGGCGAGCAATTTAACTTAGCTCCATTGACACTTGATTATCGTACAGATGCAACAGCTTCTGGTGCGTCACCAGAGCCCTATGAAAAGCTCATCTACGATGTGCTAAACAATGACTCAACCAATTTTAGCCACTGGGACGAAGTTCGCTCTAGTTGGGAATTGATTGACCGTATTGAAACCTTGTGGGCAAATAACGAAGTTCCCCTTCATCATTACAAATCAGGTACTATGGGACCCGAAGCCAGCTTTGAGCTCCTTAACCAATTTGAAGCTGATTGGAATTGGCGTCCAGACGAAGCCTATCGCAAAGAAGGACGATTGGGGTAAAGTAAATATATGATAAATTGCAAGAATAAGTGCAACATTTAT